>DQEK01000279.1:10506-12701 GCA_003533545.1 Acidobacteriota bacterium
CACCCACCGAGGTGGACGTCGATGATGCACTGGTCGAGCGTGTGGCCGAGCGAGTGATCACCAGGCTCTCCGGCGGTGTCGCTAGCGATCTCGTGGCGGAGGTTGTGGCGCGGGTCGCGGAGCGTCTGGTTCGCGAGGAGATTGGTCGCTTTAAACGGTCCTAGCGGGTTCCGCACGACGTCGCAGGTGCGCTGCCGGGTTTCTCATTACCCTCCGCACCGTACTCCCAGCCCGGACGAGCGACTGATACCATGGTCAATATGCGCGAGTTGGCGAAGGTTTTTGACCACGCAACCGTGGATCCCAAGTGGTATGCCTTTTGGGAATCCACCGGTTCGTTCCGGGCGGATCCAGACTCAACCCGTCCCACGTTCAGCATGGTGTTACCACCGCCCAACGTGACTGGTGTGCTGCATATTGGTCATGCGCTCAACCAGACTTTGCCGGATGTCGTTTGCCGCTGGAAGCGGATGTCGGGCTACGACGTACTCTGGCTGCCCGGCACGGACCATGCCGGAATCGCGACGCAGAATGTGGTGGAGAAGCACTTAGCGGCTGAGGGTACTAATCGCCACGAACTGGGACGCGAGGCGTTTGAGAAGCGCGTCTGGGAATGGAGCCGGCGGAGCCACGGCACGATCACGAGTCAGATGCGGACCTTAGGTTCGTCTGTCGATTGGACCCGGGAGAGATTCACCCTCGACGACGAACTGTCACGGGCTGTACGCCGCGTGTTTGTCACGCTGTACCGTGAGGGACTGATCTACCGTGGTGAATATATCGTGAACTGGTGCACCAGGTGCCGAACTGCCCTGTCTGATCTCGAAGTTGTACACAAAGAGCAGAAAGGGAAGCTGTATCACATCCAATACCCGGTGCTCGACGGTGCGGAGGCGGTGACGGTGGCCACGACCCGGCCCGAAACGATGTTGGGCGATACGGCCGTTGCGGTGCACCCTGATGACGAACGCTACCGGCATCTGGTGGGTAAAACCCTGCAACTACCCGTTCTTGGACGTGAAGTGCCCGTGATTGCCGACGCATTCGTAGACCGTGAGTTCGGCACTGGTGCTGTCAAAGTGACCCCAGCTCACGATCCTAACGACTTCGAGATCGGCCAGCGGCACGACCTGCCACGGATTGCAGTCATCGACGAAGACGGCCGGATGACAGATGAGGCCGGTCCCCACGTCGGAGAGGATCGTTTCGCGGCCCGTGTGGCGCTGGTGGACCGACTCGAGGCGGACGGCGTGCTCGTAGCGGTCGAGGACCACACACATGCTGTGGGGCATTGCAGCCGTTGCAATACCGTGGTGGAGCCGCTGGTTTCGACGCAGTGGTTCGTTCGAATCAAGCCGCTCGCCGAACCGGCCATTGCTGCCGTCGAGGACGGACGTACCCGTTTCGTACCTGAAAACTGGGCACGGACCTACTTTGAGTGGATGACGAACATTCACGATTGGTGCATATCGCGGCAGCTGTGGTGGGGGCATCGGGTGCCGGCCTGGTACTGCGAGCAGTGCGATGCGGTGACGGTCGATGAGGACACTCCTGAGCGGTGCGACTGTGGTGGGGAGTTAAGGCAGGAGACCGACGTTCTCGATACCTGGTTCAGTTCTGGACTCTGGCCGTTTAGCACCCTGGGTTGGCCTGAGCAGACCGGTGACCTGGCGCGATACTACCCGACCAGCGTAATGATTACAGGTCTCGACATCATCTTCTTCTGGGTGGCTCGCATGATGATGCTCGGCCTGAAGTTCACCGGCGAGGTGCCCTTTCGAACGGTGTATATCACCTCTCTCGTGCGTGACGCGCACGGGCACAAGATGAGTAAGTCGAAGGGCAACGTGGTCAATCCACTGCAGTTGATGGACGAGATCGGAGCCGACGCGTTCAGGTTCACCCTGACCGCGCTCGCGTCGCCGGGGATGGACATTTCACTGTCTGAGGGGCGGTTGCGCGGTTACCGGCAGTTCGTTAACAAAATCTGGAACGCGTCTCGCTTCGTACTAATGAACCTGCCGGATGGATTAACTGAACGCCCTCAGGTCCCTGCACTAGGGACACTTGAAACGATTCATCGCTGGATCTTGCATCGGGTTAATGCCCTTGCCGGTGAGGTGACGAGGTCGTTAGAAGGCTACCGTTTTGACGTGGCGGCAGACCGCCTCTATCACTTTTTCTGGCACGAGTAC
>DQEK01000279.1:13017-13194 GCA_003533545.1 Acidobacteriota bacterium
TCACTTTTTCTGGCACGAGTACGCCGACTGGTACATTGAATTGGTCAAGCCGCACTTGCAGGCGGACGGAACAGAGCGTGACCGCGCGGTGGCGGTACTGCTCAACGTGCATGACCACGTTTTACGGTTGTTGCATCCATTTATGCCGTTCGTGACTGAGGAGTTGTGGCAGACCCT
>DQEK01000279.1:13569-13701 GCA_003533545.1 Acidobacteriota bacterium
TGCACCATCACCCGCGCGGCGTATCCGGCGGAGACATCTGAGTGGGTCGACGAAGCCGCCGTAGAGGTTCTAGAACTGCTGCAGGTGGTAGTTACTACTGTGCGCACTGTCCGCGCCGAGCTAGGCGTGCCG
>DQEK01000385.1 GCA_003533545.1 Acidobacteriota bacterium
GCCGCGGGCGGTATTCTGGCCGGGGCGATTCTGGCACTGGCCCAGACCGATGTGCGGAGGATGCTGGCCTATTCGAGTGTCGGTCAGATGGGGTACGTCGTGCTCGGTCTTTCGTTGGGCAGTGTCACAGCGCTCACAGGGGCGCTTCTCCATGTGGTGGCTCACGCCGTAGCGAAGGGATGCCTGTTCGGCACTGTTGGAAGCCTGTCCCGGAAGACGCCCTCGGCAGAAATCTCAGGGTTCGCCGGTGCGGCTCAGCGGGCGCCGGTCACCATGGCGGCGTTTAGTATCGCCGCGCTGTCACTAGTCGGGGTCCCGCCGATGGCCGGGTTTTTCAGTAAGTGGTATCTGTTGCGAGGCGCCCTTGAAGCTGACGCGCCGTTGTTCGCGGCGGTGATCCTCGTCAGTTCATTGCTCAGCGCTGTCTATTTCTTCCGCGTCCTTGAACAAATTTACTTTGTCTCTGATCCAGGTGTTGGAGAGAAGAGTTTCCGGTCCGAGCACGAGCGGTCCTGGACAGCGCTCGGCCCACTCGTCGCCTTAGGAACTGCGGTGTTGCTTATCGGGATCTTTAATGGCCACCTTGTCACAGAAGTGATCCGCCATGCGTTGCCGGTATTGTAAGGACTCATGCGAGCCGGCAGGCAGTTGATCTCAGATGCCTGACTTTTTGGGCGTCGATCGCCCGCTGGCCGCCGTGCTCGTATCGCTCGCTGGGGCCGGTTTGATCCGGTTGTTCGGACGGTTTCCGACAATCCGAGAAGGCTGCACTTTTGGTGCCGGTGTCGCCACTCTTACGATAGTGGCGACGATGCTGCCTGTCGTTCTAGGGGGTGGCGAGGTGGAATCATCCAGCCTGCCGCTCGTTCCCGGCGTGTCGTTGCACCTACGGGTCGATTCCCTGGGACTGTTGTTCGCGTTGGTCGCGGCAATGCTGTGGCTGATTACGTCGGTCTACTCGGTTGGGTATATGCGCGCCGGCAACTATACGAACCAGACTGGATACTTCGCTAGTTTCGCGGTCTGTGTATCGGCCACCGTCGGCTTGGCATTTGCGGCCAACTTACTGACTTTCTTCTTGTTCTACGAAGTCCTAACGCTGGCCACCTACCCGCTCGTGGCTCACAATCGCACGGCGTCGGCCAGGGCCGGCGGACGGAAGTATCTGGTCTACACGCTCACGGCCGGACAGTTGTTGTTACTGGCTGTCGTGTGGATCCATTCCTTGGTCCCGGGCGGTGAGTTCCAAGCTGGTGGCATGCTCCCGCCGGGGACGCCAAGCTGGACCACCACCGTGCTCTTCATTCTGTTTGTCGTGGGGATTGGCGTCAAGGCTGGCATCATGCCGCTCCACGGGTGGTTGCCGGCGGCGATGGTGGCACCGACCCCGGTCAGCGCGCTGTTGCACGCGGTGGCGGTGGTTAAGGCTGGAGCGTTCGGCTGTCTTCGGGTAGTGGGTTACGTTTTCGGTGTCGATCTAATGCGTTCGGTTGGACTCGACACGGTGCTGGCTCTCCTAGCTGGAACAACCATTCTGTTTGGTTCGGTCCGTGCGCTGGGGGAGACCCACCTGAAACGCCGCCTGGCATACTCGACGGTAAGCCAGCTGTCCTACATCGTGCTCGGGGCAGCACTGGGATCGGTAGCGGCGTTGGCCGGGGCCATGTTCCACATCGTGGCGCACGGTTTCATGAAGATCACGATGTTTTTCTGTGCCGGCTCTATTTACACAGAGTCTCATCGAGACGACGTTTCCCAGTTCGGCGGTTTGGGTCGTCAGATGCCGGTCACCATGACTGCGTTCGCGATCGGCGCGGCTGGGCTGGCCGGAACACCGTTGCTCGCCGGATTTGTCAGTAAGTGGAATTTAGGCCTAGGGGCGATAGCCGCGGGGCATGGCCTGTTTGTCGCCGTGCTGGTAATCAGCGGGTTACTTAATCTGGCCTATCTGTTCCCGATCGTGTACAGCGCGTTCTTTGAAGCACCACACGGCGAAGTGCGCCGCGAGCGTTGGACACTGACGGCGCCCCTAGCGCTCACGGCCTTTGTCGCGATCCTGCTCGGAGTGATGCCAGACGTGGGGGTTGGTTTCTATCAACTCGCTTGGAACGCTGCGGTCAGTGTGGCTGGGGGGACGCCGTGAAAATCGGACCGGCAGTGTCGACAGTGCTCGTGCTGGTGGTGATGGTCGCACTTGACCTGCTAGCGGACCCGCATAGCGAGGCTTGGTGGCACCAACTCCCTGGGTTCGACCTGTTGTTCGGGTTCCTCGGGTGCGCTGGCATTGTCATTGTGTCGAAGGCGCTTGGCAAAGTGTGGTTGCAGCGCGAAGAGGGGTTCTACGACGGCGGTGACCCATGACGGTCCACCCGGCCATCTTTCTATTCGCTGCTTCTGGACTCGCGGTGTGGGTCCCACGGCTGGCGCGAGCACCCCTCCTGTTCTGTGGTGCGGTCAGTGCGTTGGTGGCGGCCGTTCTGTTGTCTCAGGGCGCACACTGGAGCTACACCGTCGGCGATGTCCAGCTTGAGCTCCTGCGAGTCGACGAGCTGAGTCATTTGTTCGGCGTGATCTTTACTTTGATCACCGTCATCGGCGTGCTTTACGCGTGGCATACCGTTCAGCGCGGCGAGCATTCGGCCGCCCTCGTCTACGCCGGCGGGGCCCTGGGCGTCGTCTACTCTGGCGATTGGATTAGCGCCTTCGTCTGGTGGGAGCTGATGGCGCTGGCCTCGCTGATCGTGATCTGGTCCGGCGACACGCCGCGCGCCTTGGCCGCAGGGTATCGGTATGTGTTTGTGCATGCGACCGCCGGCGGGCTTTTCTTTGCCGGGCTGTTGGTGCACTTGACATTCGGTGGGGGCATGGCGCTCGGTCCGCTGAATGAGTCTGGCGGTTGGGCCTACGGTCTCATTCTGACGGCGGTCGCGATCAACGCGGCGATCCCGCCGTTTCACGCCTGGTTGACCGATGCCTACCCGGAGGCATCAATTACTGGAACCGTGTTTTTGAGCGCGTTTACTACCAAGACCGCTGTCTACCTGCTGATCCGCGTATTTGCGGGCAGTGAACTTTTGGTCTGGGCCGGTGTTGCCATGGCGCTCTACGGCGTTGTCTACGCCGTTCTTGAAAATGACATTCGTCGGTTGCTGGGCTACCACATCATCAGCCAGGTGGGGTACATGGTGACCGCGGTGGGTATTGGCACGCCACTGGCGCTCGGTGGCGCCGCCGCGCACGCGTTCTGCCACATCCTGTACAAAGCCTTGTTGTTGATGGGCGCCGGAGCTGTTATCACCGCTACGGGTCGACGAAAATTGTCTGAGCTGGGTGGGCTCGCGCAACGGATGCCGGTTGTCACCGTCCTGTACATGGTCGGAGCTTTTTCCATTTCCGGGGTGCCGCTCTTCAATGGGTTTGTTAGTAAGTCGATGATTGTTTCCGCCGCGAGTGAAGCGGAATTTACGTCGGTCGAATTGTTATTGACACTGGCGAGTATCGGAACGTTTTTGCACACAGGCCTGAAACTACCGTATTTCATGTTGTTCGGACCGGATCGGGGGGTAGAAACCCATCCGTTACCGCAAAACAAAATTATCGCGATGACAATGGCCGCAATTTGTTGTGTAGGGCTGGGTCTTTTTCCTGCATTGTTATATGGCAGATTAGTATTCCAGGCGATTGATTATCACCCGTATACCACTGACCATGTGGTGGCGTCCCTCCAGCTACTAGTGGGAACCGGCATTGGGTTTTGGCTGCTAGCCGGAAAATTAGGTGGGCAGGCCACTATCAGTCTTGATACGGACTGGCTATATCGGAAAATGACACCTCCAGTGTTTGCGTTTGCTGTGTTGGGGGTTAACGGAGCGGGTCGATGGTTAGAACATCGAGGCGCCCGATTTGTGAACGCCGCATTGAGGGTAAGCGCAAATCCCTACCGACTGCTTGGGCTGAATCGAGATCTTTCGGCGGGAGTTCGTGGAGAACCATTTGACGCAAACTATTACCGATTCCCCATCGGTGTCAGTGTTTTTTGGGCGTTGACTGGCTTGATACTTCTTGCGCTTGTTCTTTGGTAGTTGCGGAAGGGTGAAGGTACAACGGTTCCACACTACAGGCGTTCCAGTTTTGCGTAACGCGCGAGCAATTTTTTTTCACCGACCAGATTAAATCGGACCGTCAGTTTTACATCACCCGATAACGTTTCGACGTTTACGACCGTGCCAGTGCCAAATGTTGGGTGGCGAACACGCGCCCCACGAGAGATTCCCGCAGCTGATTGGTCTTCATCGGCCTCGTCATATGCAAACGGTGGCGAGTCTAATGATTGTGTTGGTTGTGATCGGTGACGCCATTGACCACGCCGCCCTCCGGCAGAGGCACCAAAGAGAGCAGGCCCATAGGTTGGTTCAATGACCGTGACAAGTTCGGCTGGGATTTCGTCAAAAAACCGTGATGGTTCTGTTGATTGATATTCGCCGAACACGCGTCGCCTGGCTGCACTTGTCAATACGAGAGTTGATTCAGCCCGGGTCATCCCAACATAACAGAGCCGCCGCTCCTCTTCCAGCTCGTCGTCGTCTGCAGTGGCGCGAGCATGCGGGAACAACCCATCTTCCATCCCAGCGATGACGACAAGGGGAAACTCGAGCCCTTTCGCCGCATGAAGTGTCATCAACC
>DQEK01000214.1 GCA_003533545.1 Acidobacteriota bacterium
ATCTTACCCTCCGCTGGGGACAGCCGCTACGGGACTGTCGTAGCTGGAAGACCGTAGCTCTAGGGTTGTCTACTCGCGGTGTCTGGACCGTCCTCGGGCGTAGTAGCGTCGAAGTCGTTGTAATGCATGATCGTGTTGAACAGCATGGTGAACTCTCCGTGGTTTTGCCAGCGGTAGCAAGGGTTAGTCGCGAAGAGCACGACCCTGCCGCTTCCGCGGGGAATGTCAACGATTGCTGGCTTGCCGGCGGTCTGGCTGGCTCCGCGCTGGTGTCCGCTCATAGTTGCACCGTAACGCATGAGGACCCAGTTATCACGGTACCGCCGTGGTACTTGGAGCAGCGGTCCGTTCGCGTAGCGAACGGGGATTTCAGGGCTTTCATAGCCGTAAAACATGGGGTGGGCCGTTTTCACGATCTTGGCTTCGACGATCGGTCCCGGTGCATAGAATCCTGCGTTCGGCCGGCGAGCGTCGATTTCACGTGTGAGCCCGAACTCCGGTGGAAAGTAACTGGCGACCCCGAGTGTCACCAACATGCCTCCGGCCTCGACGAAGCGCTGAAATGCAAGGACCCCTTCGATGCCGAACCCACCGGTGATGTCATCTGACGACCCGTAGTCCCCCAGGAACTGGTAGCGTTCCGTCTTCGTGTAGGCAAGCGGTCCACCGCGCGGGTTGACGTCGAAGACGAGCCCCTTGGCGGTGCGTCCTTGGTTCGGTACAAGAATGAGATCGTAATCAGACATGAGATCTCCCTCCTTGACTCGTTCCTTGTAAATCAGATCGAACGGGATCTCGAACTGGTCGAACGCGTGCCGTACCCACCCCACTTCCTGGGTGTTGCCCCAGGTACTGAACATCGCGAGGCGCGGAACGTCGAGGTCGTGTGTCGGTACGTCCGGCCGCTCGGTCAATGTAGCGGCAGTTAGCCCTAGCGACTCGACCGCCAGTTCGATACGTTCAACGTCGTTGGGTTGGTCCGGCCGGGGAATAATTAGCGACCCTGCGGGAAACTCGACGTCGTTTGCCTCGAACGCCACCTCGGCTGCTTCGACATCCAGACCTTGGAGCCGGTATCGCAGGGTTACGAGGTTGGTTGAGCCGTAGTGTGCCACGGTGTAACCAAAGCTTGAGTCATTTCCAGCGAGCCGGCCGATGTCTCGTACCGCGCCGACTGTTTCTACCTGGACATCGAGCACACTCCGGTCGTCGACTGCGTGAACATCGGCGTGTTGCATTAAGCCCAGTGTCCATCCGGTGTCGTCGTAGGTTCGCAGGTTGTCGTCCGGCAACTCTTGGGTTTCCAGCATGATCTTGGCTAGACGCCCGTACGGTTGATCTCTCTTGATTACGTACGATCCGGCCGGATACGCGGTGTCCTGATCGAACATGAGTTCAGCATCGGCGCGACCCACTTCGATTCCCTGCAGCAGAAGGAGATTCACCATGCGGGTGACTCTGGTCATGTCCCGCTGGTCAGCAGGGATTACCCAGCCGTGTGGTGTCTCCTCCAGTCCCTCAACGATGGCGTTCCGACTTTTTCGGTAGAAATTCTCGAGAATGACGGTGGGGTTACTGGCCGTCAATTGAAGCGCACTCAGTGCGGCGGTCTGGCTGTAGTTCGTGTTGTTACGCATTGACCATTCGACCTCCTCGTAAGGCGGAGAGGGTCGATACCACTCGCGACTCGTTCTGGCCTGCTGTGCGGTGTTGTCCTCGGTTTTCAGGTGCCGAATCATCGTTGTGGCGCCGCCGTTACCGAACGTTTCGTAGAACCGAACCAGGCCGTTATGGTTCGAAGCCATGAAACCGAGATAACCGGGTGACCACATGTCGACGAACCCATGGGTCCAGGCACCAGGCATTCCGTATTTCGTTAACTGTGCCATCTCGAAGTTGGCGAACCAGGGCAGCTCGCCATAGACAATCGGGTCGAGATTCGGATTCTGCGGTGCCTGGCCGCTGAAGGTGTAGAGAAACGGTACCGATTCGTGCAGGTCGTGCACGATCGGTGGATGCCAGTCCAGATACCAACTGAGTAGCGATCGCATGCTGAGCTGCGAGTAGTTGATGTCCCGATTGTTGTCGTGAAAAATGTACTTTCCCCAATAAGGCGGTCCGCCGATCCGGTCACGGTCGTCGGTGATGTCGATCAGATGTCGATAGTACCAGTCGACGTACCGGTCTCGACCATCCGGTTCGGCCGTCGGGGTCATGGTCACGATCACATTGCTGCGGATTTGATCGAAAAGTGGACCCTCCTCGGCCGCGAGGCGGTAGGCGAGCTCCATTAGCATCTCTGGGGGGCCAGTTTCGCCGCTATGTAGACCCGCCATGAAGTGGTAGATCGGTTTGGCCCGGGCGATGACGTTCTCGGCCTCGGCTTCCGACATTCCCCGGGGATCAGCTAACTGGGCGAGGTAGCCTCGGTAGCGCTCCAGGTCGCGAATCGTGTCTTCGGCGGCGATCGCCACGACGACCATCTCTCGGTTCTCATCCGTGCGGCCGGCGGGCATGATGGTCACGCGAGGGGAGGCGGAGGCCAGCGCTCGGTAGTAGTTCAATAGCTCGGCATAGTAAGTGAGTTTTCGTGGTGCTCCGGCGTGGTAACCGAGTAGGTTCTTCGGCGACGGCACAGTGTCGACCAGGGGCAGGTGGTCGACGAGTGGACTCAGGAATTCCGGGCGAGTGGTCCAGTCACTCACCTCTCGGGCGAACTCTTCGTCCATCTGTTGAGCGGTCTGTGCGTGGGTTGCAACGTCGCCGGCGACGCCGATGGCGATGAGCAGTCCGGCGGTCAGCACGACTTGATGGGGGGCGTTGAGTGAGGTCATCGTTGGGCTCCTGTGCGCGGGGTGGAACTGTCCGCGTTGGGCGTCTGCGATTCTACATGAGCCGCCTGGCACCTTCGTAGGAGACCTGGCGGCGTGTTGAGCCGCTCTGCGTGTGCCTGAGGCCTCCAGGTCTATACGGTCGGTAGCCGCATGGCGGTGCCGTCGATGGAGCACGTATAATTCCGCGGGTGCGGCGCGTCGATCTGAACGCGGACGTTGGGGAGTCGTTTGGGCCCTACACCATTGGCCACGATGGTGTGATCCTGCGTTACGTCACCTCGGCCAACATAGCGTGCGGTCTGCACGGTGGTGATCCCTCCGTGATGCGCCGTACGGTTCGTCTGGCTGCGGCGGGTGGCGTCGCTGTTGGTGCACACCCAGGTTTCGCCGATTTACAAGGGTTTGGACGTCGGCCGATGCACCTTTCGGCCCAGGAGGTCGAGGACCTCGTGGCCTACCAAATCGGTGCGCTGGCGGGCATTGCGGCGGCCGAGGGAGCGCGCTTGCATCATGTCAAGCCCCACGGCGCGCTTTACAACATGGCCGCCGCCGACCGCGGTCTGGCTGACGCCGTGGCTCACGCCGTGGCAGCCGTTGATCCCACCTTGATCCTCTTCGGACTGTCTGGATCGTGCCTGCTCGAGGCGGGTGAGGTCGTGGGGTTACGAACCGCTGCCGAAGTGTTCGCGGATCGGTCCTATGCCAGCGATGGCTCTTTGGTCCCGCGCGACGAGCCCGGTGCGGTCGTCGATGACCCGAGGACGGTCGTCGAGCGGGCGCTGCAAGTTGTGCGGGCCGGGACGGTGACGGCCAGTGACGGTGGCACGATTGCGGTAAGGGGGGACACGTTGTGCTTGCATGGCGACACTCCAGGCGCCGGTGCGCTGGCCGCCCGACTGCGTCAGGGGCTCGAGGATGCCGGTGTCCGTGTGCGGCCGATTGCGATGGGCGAGGAGGGGCGATAGCCGGTGGCTAGGCTGCGACGATTAGTGAATCGTGTATGGCTCGGTAAGGGCGAACTCTGCAATTTCCGCATCGAATCTGGTTCCGTCGCGGGTCATCATTTGATAGGTGCCTCGCATCGAGCCGAACGGGGTTGCCAGAGGGCAACGCGAGGCATACTCGAATGCCTGGCCCGGGGCGATCGTCGGCTGGCGTCCTACCACTCCTAGGCCTTTTACTTCCTCGATTTCATTCGAGCCATTGGTGATGATCCAGTGTCGACTAACCAGTTGCACAGTGTCGGTGCCTTCGTTGGCGATGCGGATCGAGTAGGTGAAATGCCATCGCCGCTCTTGAGTGTCAACGTGCGAGAACTTCGCGGTAACGACAACGCGGATTCCCTGGGTGACGGCTTCGGACGTGTGGGTACTGTTGTCCTGCATTGGTTCCTCGACAACCGGGGCCGACGGATGCCAGGCGGTTGCCACCGCTCTGGGACGACGCCGTCACACTCTGAATATAGTAACGGACAATCGGAACCTCACGCTCGAATGTGTGTCGGTGGCGTGGTGCGATGATTCCGATATCGACCCTGCTCGGTGGTTACCGGACCGGCTATTTTCCCATGGCTGTTGACGGTGGGATTCGCTGGTTTTCTCCGGGGCACCGGGGCGTTATCCCGCTTAAATCCTTTCGGGCCCCTCGGCGCCTTGCCCGAGTCGTTCGCCAGGGGAGCATGCCGTGTACCGTCAATCGTGCGTTTCGGGACGTAATCACAGCCTGCGCGTCCAGAACAGACACGGCCGGCAACTGGATCAACGATGAGATTTTGGAGAGTTACTGCGCATTGCATCGGGGTGGATACGCGCATTCGTTGGAGGTTTGGAACGGGTCTCGGCTGGCGGGTGGTCTGTATGGTGTCAGTTTAGGCGGGGCGTTTTTCGGCGAATCGATGTTTCATGTCGCTCGCGATGCGTCGAAGGTGGCGCTCTGTTTCCTGGTGGGCCGCCTTCGAGTACGTGGCTTTCACCTACTGGACGTTCAGTGGGTCACGCCCCACCTGCGGCAATTTGGTGCAGTTGAAATCCCTCGCTCCAGCTACCTAGCGGAGCTCGAAGAGAGCATGCGGCTTGATTGCGCGTTTGCGGGTCCGGTGCCGACTGGGTAAAAGGGCTCAGCGGCGAACAACGGCCGGGCGGTCAGAGGTTTGCGACAGATTCCAACTCACTTGGTGGACCATGCGCACAATACGAGCCATCTTCTCGTAGTTCAGGCTCTCGGGTCGGTCGCGTTCCGTGTGGTAGTCGGGATGCAGGCCGGTGTGCACGAATATGGCCGGCACGCCCCGGTACAAGAACGGCCACTGGTCGCTTCGGCGAAGCAGGTTCGACGCACTATCGTCGTAGCGGAATTGTAGTCGGAGGCCGGTCAATCCGTTAGCGCGCTCTACGGCCCCGCGTAATTCCGGCGAGCGGCTGTATCCGAGCAAGTTGACGGCGTTCTGATTCACTTCGGCTGTCTGGGGTTCCAAACCCCGAAATCGAGGTCCGCCCGCCTCTGGTATCTCTTCGTTCCGGCCGATCATGTCCATGTTGAGCACGGCGACTGTTTGCTCCAGGGGATGGAGGGGTGCCTGCGTGTAGGCCCAGGCCCCCAAAAGGCCCTGCTCTTCAGCGTTCCAGGCTGCAAAGAGGATCGAGCGCTGCGGTCGGAATCCCTCCTGCTCTGCCAGCTGATAGGCCTCGGCGATTTCGATCAATCCTGCTACTCCGGATGCATTGTCGTCAGCCCCGTTGAAGATACGTGAGCCGTCCGCGCCTTCGTGGTCGAAGTGCGCGGTGAGGAGAATCCACTCCTCCCGGCGTTGCGGGTCGCTGCCGTGGATAAGGCCCAGTACGTTACGGGTCGTTACCGTTCTCCGGGTGACCGAAGCGGTCATCGTGACCGGTGGACCAGGAATTGCGAACGCCTCGATTCCGCCTGGTTGCTCGGCAAGGCTCCCTAGTGCATGTAGCGAGTAGCCTGCCCGTTCGACGATCAGAGTGGCCAGGTCGCCGGAGATATGCATGACCGGAATGCGTACAGCATTGACCCAACTTGCGAGTTGGTATCGCGGTCTTTGACCTGGCCGGTCCCCAGGCCAGACGTTCCGCATCGGTCGACTGAGACCCGTTCGGCCGACATGGTTATGAAGGTCTGGCGCTATCAGCACGGCGGTGGCTCCACCATGCTGGGCCGCCAGGACCTTGCGCACCGTACGCGAAGCCTCTGATAGCACCTCACCCTCGAAGACGCTGTCGGGATCGAATTCTTCGGGTTCGTGATTCAAGATCAGGGCAACCTTGCCCTCAAGGTCGGCTGACCGATAATCGTCGTGCCCGATCGGCTCCTCGGTAATACCAAAACCGGCGAAGACCACCTCACCGGCCGCTGTACCGCTGACGCTCGTTGGGTCGGGGTAGAAGGCGCTGCCCAGCGTCAGCTCAGCATTGGGCTCTCCGCCCATCTCTAGAGCGTTGATGTCGCCGAGTTGGGTTGTTGTCAGGTCGAACGTTTGAAAATGGGTACCGGCTCGGCCGGTGCCGGATAGGCCGAGTCTGGCGAAACGAGACGCGATGAATTCAGCGGCCTGCTGGTTACCCGGAGTGTTCGTCAGACGTCCCCGCATGCCGTCGCCGGCTAGGAAGCGGACGTCGGCTTCCAGGTCCGCCGAGAGAATAGAGGAATTCGCGGGAGCCGCGGTCTCGGTTTGAGCCCCGAGCGTTGCCGCGGCCAGCGCAGTTGCCCCGAATAGCCACCGGGTCCACATTGGGGTCATTCTAACCTCAGGTTTCATCGTGCCTGCGGCTGGCTGGCTACGGTGTCAAGGGGGGTGCGTCGGAGATCCACGAGTGATGTTGCGTGCAGTAGGATCGTTTGCATCGCATAAGGGGGGTCGTGATGAACATGTACTCGGAACGCATCAAAGGTCTGAGCCGTGGCGGGAAATGGCTCGTTTCTATCGCGTTGGCTGTGATTTTATCCGGTTGCCGACCAGGAGGAGATGGGAACGGCAATCCTGATTTTGACGTGATGGAACGCTCGATCGTCGAGCTCACAACGGCGTTAGAGGCGGGAGAGGT
>DQEK01000157.1:0-6922 GCA_003533545.1 Acidobacteriota bacterium
CGCTACTACATGGAAGCGCGCCTCGTCACGGTCAATGACCAATATGCCTTCGACGAAACGATGCGTGAGGTGGAGATCGAGGAATATACGGACATCATCGGTCGACAGTTTAAGCAGCCGCGCGAGGGACTTGGATTCGATAACAGTCCGGTTGCGCACATGTGGCGTTCGATAATCAACCCCGATAGGCCGCTCTAATTGAACGGTGTGGCCGTGCCGGGTCCGTTGTCTTCTGGGTGTCTCCGGTTGTCTGTGCGCTCCCGGATCGGGTCGAAATGAGGGGGTTACTGTTCGTTGCCGCCCTCGGCGAGGAACTCGCGTGCCATGCGACGGGCGCTCTCGCGGATCGAGCGAACGGCCGAGTTGTTGGTAATCGTGGCTCGGGAGATAGCGTCGATGTCGTCGCCGACGGTCATTGGGGCTAATACGCTCTTGCCACGGAACTGACCGATAAATTCGGGTTTGTCGATCGAGAAATAGCCGAACGGTTCGTTGTGATACACCATGCTGACGTCGAGTAAGGTGCCGGTGGGGGCCATGCCGACGAGCATCCAGATCTCTCCCTTGTAGCCTCGAACCCCCCGTGCAAAATCGACCGTGAAGAATCCGAGGCCGACGAGTTCTTCCCGACCGTTCGCATCTGTCCGATAGCCTCGGTAGTGTGGGGTGCCCCGGTTGACGAATTGGAACGTCTCGGCACCCGGCAGGGCCTCCTTTAGATACTCCTCGTAGCGCGGGATATCGTCAGTAGCGCGCCAGCGCTGAGCGTGCACCGCGCTCATCAGTCCTAGAATCACTATGAGTCCGGTGGTCGTAACGGACCGAGTCATCGCACGAAGCTCCTTCCGAGTTCGTTCGCAAAGGCCAACGGGGCCCGCCCGCACTACTGACTACAGCTATAAGTCAGGCTCAGGGTTAGACCGCCCAGAGGGGAAGGTCGACCCGAGTACAGCGCCGAGGCGCCACTCAACGGCCGGGTTCAGCGACCCGCCACACTAGCGCCACTGTTTCGACCCGTGCGATCAAGGTGCCGGGCAAAACTGCGACGCGAGCATTCTACAGTCTCCGGCGTCTGGGGGACGAAACCGAAACGCTTCGGGGTGATACCAGAGGCACTGACAGTAGAGTCGGCATCGGTTGCGAAGACCATCTCAGAACACTAAAATCTGACAGATTTCCGGTTTCTCGAACTGGAGCGCGGTTCCACTTACGGTGGATCACAATCGCGGGACGAGTGGATGGGACCGGGGGCGTACGTGTCCGGTGTGAGAAGTGTCATCGGGGGAGGGTTCACCTATGGCTGATTACAAACTGATCGGAAAAAACTACACCACGACGGATCTTAGGGCCAAGGTCACCGGCGGCGCGAAATACGCGGAGGATTTTCGGGCCGAGGGCATGGTCTTTATGAAGTTGCTGCTGAGTCCGATGCCGCACGCACGGGTGCTCAACGTTGATGCCAGCGCTGCGCTGGCGATGCCGGGAGTCGAGGGCATCCTGACCGCCGACGATCTTCCGGAGGTGGAGGCGCCGGGCGAGGCCGGGCTGACTAACGAACCGCTTTACGAGGGCGAGCCGATCCTGGCGATTGCCGCTGTCGACGAGCAGACGGCGTCGGATGCGATCGAACTGGTTGAGATCGAGTACGAGCCGTTACCGTTCTGCGTCGACCCGCTCGACAGCCTGCGACCTGACGGACCGAATGCGCGGCTGGAGGGGAACACGATGCGAGGCCGCGAACTCGCCACCATCAAATGGACCGAGGCTGAATTTGAGGAACTGGCCGAGGGTCGGTTGCCGATGACTGGCGAGTACGCCGCCGAGTGGTCGGTGGGTGACGTCGAGGCCGGTCTGGCAGCCGCTGATCTGGTGGTCGACGAATCGCTCTACCACCAGTCGCTGGGACACCAGCCGCTCGAAACCCGCAGCTGTATGGCTTACTGGGAGAACGGCAAGGTCTACGTCTACGGATCGACCCAGAGCACGGCGCGCACCGTGGGCGCGGTGGCGCGCTGGGCCGAGGTCGAGCCCGCGAACGTGGTGCTGGTGTCCGAGTTTTGCGGCGGTGGTTTCGGAAGTAAAGGCGCTGGGTCGGTCAGCATGCGGTTCCCGATCGTGATGTCGAAGAAGATCGGCAAGCCAGTCATGATGCGGATCAGCCGGAGAGAGGAGAACTTCATCGGTCGCGCGCGCCCGGCCGTGCAGGCCCGCGCCAAGATCGGTTTCCGGCGCGATGGGCGCATTCTGGCGATGGATCTGTTTACGATCGGCGACGGCGGACCGTATGGACGGAGTGGCGATCACATGTCGCTCGCCAACATCGCCTCGCTAGCCTACCAGCCCGAGAGCATCCGTGTCAGGGGGATTCCCGTCTATACCAACACCCCGCCGCGTACCGCGCAACGGGCCCCCGGCGGGGAGCAGGCGATCAGCATGCTAGCGCCGCTCATGGACCAGGCGGCGCGACGGCTAGGGATCGACCGCACCGAAATCATTCGTGTTAACGCGCCAGAGGGACAGGCGACGTTCGGGCCCCCGGCGCGTGATGGCCGGCAGGGCAACGCCTCCAGTGCGTTTGTCCGCGAAGCACTCGATAAGGGGATGGAAGCGTTCAACTGGACGGAACGGATGCGACGGAGCGGTCAGCGGAACGGCAGTAAGGCGACCGGAATCGGGGTCGCGCTGAGCACCTTCTCGGCGGGGAGTTCGGGCATGGACGGGCTGATGGTGCTTCGACCCGACGGTCGTCTCCAGATCCAGACCGGAGTGGGTAACCTCGGGACCGAATCGTTCTCGGACACCGCGCGCGCAGCCGCCGAGGCGCTCGACATGCCCTGGGACAAGGTGGAGCTGGTCTGGGGGGCGACCGACCGGAATCTGCCCTGGAGCGCGATGTCGGTTGGCAGCCAGACGACCCACGCCCACACGCGCGCGCATTGGGCTGCGGGGCTCGACGCCAAACGCAAGTTGCAGGAGATCGCGGCCCACGACCTGGGCGGTTCGGCGGATGACTACGACGTGAGCGACGAACGGGTGTTCAGGCGGGGCAATCGCTCGCAGGGGATGAGCTTTGCGCGGGCCGCCGAGCGGGCGGTTGCGCTCGGTGGTCGGTTCGATGGGCACGAGCTACCGGAGGACATCAATGGCATGACCGTGGCTTCGGCCAACGCGTTGGCTGGCCGCGGAGTGATGGGGGTCGCCAAGGACACGTTTGCCACGGGCGGACGGGTGATGTCCTTCGTCGTGGGTTTTGCTGAAGTCGAGGTTGACGTCGAGACCGGAGCGATCCGAATGGTCGACTACGTCGGCAGCGCTGATTGCGGGACGGTCGTGCATCCTAGATTGCTCGGTTCTCAGATCCACTCCGCCGGCATCCAGGGGTTCGGTATCGCGTTGAGCCAGAAATGGGTCTTCGACCGTCGTTGGGGTTTGTCGGTCGCCAAGCGGTTCTACAACAACCGTCCGCCGGGCATCTTGGATGTACCTCACGAGCGCCCGATGGGTTGGGTCACCGCCGACGAACCCGATCCATTCAATCCGCTGGGCGCCAAAGGCATTGGTGAGCCGGCCATTGGTGCCGGGTCCGGGTCGGTGCTCTGTGCAATTGCCGACGCGCTGCGCGGTGAGGGGCACTTCTATCGGTCTCCGGTGACGGCCGACATGGTACTGGCGAAGCTCGAACAGATTGCTGAGCCTCACGGCCGGCTGATGAATCACGTTTGACGAGCCAGCGGCTGCGGGCTGCGGGTGCTTCGGGGAGTGCGGATGACCATCGATCGACGTCGGTTCATCAAAACCACCGCGGCGGCAGGATTCGGGTTTGGGGCAGGGTCGAAGGGCGCGGGCGCGCGAGTTCGTGCGGCTGCGGTTCAGGCACGGCGGTCGCCAGACATCGTGGTGGTCGGCGCCGGAACGTTCGGCATGTGGACCGCGCTTAACCTGCAACGTCTAGGCGCCAGGGTCACGGTGGTCGATGCCTACGGCGCCGGTAATTCTCGTCAGACGTCCGGGGGGGAAACGCGCGGTGTTCGGACCTCCTACGGCGATCGACCTCACGGTCGTCTCTGGACGCGCTGGGCGAATGAAGCCATCCGGAAGTGGACGGCGTGGGACGAAATGGGCCGCGACCGTCTGCTGCCGCGCCTGTTCTTCAACACAGGCGACCTGATTCTTCGCGAAGCAACGAGCGAGTACATCGAGAACACGCGGGCACACTGGAATGCCCTCGGAACGCCCTACGAACCGCTGACAGCGGACGAAGTGGCCTACCGCTGGCCCTGGGTTCGTTTCGAGAATCTCGGCGTAGCGTTGTATGAACCAGCCGCCGGGGTGGTGCGTGCGCGGCGCGCCATCGAGTCGGTGGCGCGGGTGTTCGAAGAAGAGGGCGGGACGATTCGGATCGCGCGGGCGGCGATCGGTGCACGCAACGGGGCGAGACTGGAGACGGTGGCGGTCGAGGGCGGCGAGGCGATCTCAGCCGAGACGGTGGTTTTTGCCTGCGGTCCCTGGTTTCCGAAGGTGTTTCCCAGACTGATGGGGAACCGCATCCGAATCTCCATCGGGCACGTGTTCTACTTTGCGGTTCCGCCGGGCGATACGCGTTTCGCGTTCCCCAACATGCCCAGTTACGGCGTTCCTGGGTGTACCGGTTGGCCGGCTTTGCCCCCCGATCACCGCGGGTTTCGGGTGCGCACGGGCGGTCGGGTGGGCGACGATCCCGACACCAGCGATCGTTGGATCCCAGCGGAGTCACACGAGCGGCCTCGTCAGATCCTCGAACGGCACTTTCCAGATTTGGTGGGAGCTCCGATCAATGAAACGCGAGCATGTCACTACGAGAGCAGTGTCGATCGCAACTTCATCGTTGATCACCACCCGGATTTCAACAACGTGTGGTTGTTGGGTGGCGGGTCCTCCGAGGCGTTCAAATTCGGCCCGGTGCTTGGCGAGTACATCGCTCGCCGGATGCTCGGCGTTGAGAACGACCCTGAGTTGGCCGAGGGGTTCCGCCTCAAGGATGAGGAGTTTGGTTCATCGGGGCGCCGTGGGCGCGACTAGCAGGCAGGCGGCAGAAGTAACGGTGCGCTTTCCGGAGTTTTTTGCTCTCCATCGTCGTCCCCGCGCGCGACCTTACATTTCGATACATCCTTGCCGAACGCAGTAGGCTGATTCTAGAGTTGCAAGCGGGCCACCTTCAACGGAGGCTGGTCATCGGCGCTCGGGAAGTCTTCGTCAGGTCGAACGACGTCGAGGGCGCGGATCGGTCTGCCGTGCTTGTTTGCGCATCGGTGCAGCAGGTCGTGCCAGTCAGGTTCGTCGACTCGCGCTACGTTGTTTGTACAGTAGAGCACCCCGCCGTCACCGACGGCGGCAAGCGCTGGTCTCAGGAGACTCTGGTAGTCATGGACTAGGTCGACCACGCCGAAGCGGCTCTTGGCCAACGGTGGTGGGTCGAGAAACACTAGGTCGAAACGCTCTGGTTTGAGACGAGGGAAGGGTGGTAGTCGGCGTCCGCGGACCACCGTTTGCTGGCCAAGTCCAGCGAGCTGACGGAGTGCCGGGAACACGTCGCTGGTGAGTTCTGTGGTCCGGGCTGTTACTCCGTTCGATGCGGCGTTGGCCGTTCCTACCGATAGGCTCGATGCAGCGAAATCGACGTTTACGACCCGACGTGCGCCGGCTACGGCGGCGGCCACACCGACCCCGCAGGTGTAGGCGAACAGGTTAAGCAGCGACGCTCCCGCGGCCTCGTGCATAACCGCTCGGCGAGCCGTCCTGAGATCAAGGAACAGCCACGGGTCGTGACCGCGATGGCGTGCCCGTATGTGAAAACGGACGCCATGCTCGGAGACGACTCTGGAAGTCGTGGACGCTATCCGTTCGGCTCCTTCAAGCCGATTACGAACTCGCGAGCCAGCTGCGCTGCGGTCGTTGTAGACCAGGTCCAGGCCGGGGACAAACTCGTTTAGCACCCGGCCGACCGCAGCACGCACCGCATCGCTCACGGAATCCCGAAAACTCTGGAGCAGAGCCAGGTCTCCATACCGGTCCAACGTGAGGCCCGGCGCGCCTTCCTGGCTGCCGTGTAGCAGCCGGCAGCAGTCGGTCCGTTCCGCGGCGAGCCGATCGAGGAGCGAGGCGCGGCACGTCATTGCCCTCCGCAGCGTTTCCTCAACATCGGCGGGCGTCATGAGTTTCTGACTCCGACGCGGACGTGCGGTGCGGCCCGTCCTGGTCAGTCAGCCAACGGATGAGGGCGCAGTTGGAAGTGCACCATCTTGCTCGGGGTTCCCTTGCCTCCCTCAATATGCCAGTTGAAGTTACCCCCGTAATTGGCCCAGAGCCCGCGTCCTTTCCAACCCGCGTTTGGATCATCGATGCGGCCATCTAGACCGCGGGAAAAGAACCCTAATGGATACGGGATTCGCAGCACTACCCATTCGCCGGTGTCTGGTCGCAGGGCGAGTAGTGAGTCCGACCCTGAACCGTTTGCGATGGGAATGTTTTCACCGAGCCCGAGCGTGTTGAACTGGTCTACCCAGTTGTAGTAGTGGAAGTCACCACTACCTGGGTCGGTCACACCCTTCATTTGCGGCCCGGGGGTCGGGTAGAGTGTCCAGCCCTCTGGGCAGTGCTGCCCTGTGGCTTCCGGTCCGTTTAATACGCGGCACTTGGTCCGATCGAAACTGGCCATGTGGCCGCTTCCTGATAGCGCCGTCCAGATGACGCCGCTTCGGTCGACATCGATGCCGCGCGGCGCGAATCCTGTTTTGGACGGGTCCATATCGGGGTTCTGGATCGACGGTGGTTCGTAGACTTCCGCGATACAGGTCTCAGGCGGGTTGTCACCGCGGTCGAGCCGCACGAGTCGGCCCGGGAAGGGACCGGTCTCCGCACCCCAGACCGTGTGATCGACGGGGTT
>DQEK01000157.1:7252-10176 GCA_003533545.1 Acidobacteriota bacterium
GCGATGACGCCGTAGAAGCCACCTCCGACACGGGTGTCACGAGTTGGGTCGATCGCTTCGCCGGGTTCGTTCCAAGGTCTCGTGATTTCACCGTCGGCGTTGGTGTCGAGCACCTTGGGGCACCAACCCTGCGCCGCCCGTTCATCACCGGTCTCATCGTAAAGTCTGGTGTTGAGCCAGGCCACGACGTTGCCGCTTCCGCTGAACCAGAGCGTGTCATCTGGATCTTCGCCGAACTGCAGGTGGTGGGTGCCGAAACAGGTGTCGATCAGGACAAATTTCTGTGCGGCTGGATCGAAATACGAAGCGTGGCGACCACTGCGCGAGAGCGGGTAGTACTTTGCAGAGGGGTGGTCTGAACCTTCACCGCACCAGTCCGGAGCTTGCCGACCGCGTACGGTGGAAGTCATCCAGACCCGGCCCTTGGCGTCCATCATCGGGTTGTGTGGATCCGACCGCTCGTTCGGGCCGACACCCCACAACAGGTCGTCGCCGTAGTAGAACGACGGCTGTAACTGGCTGCTGGGGAACCGCGACACGAGAGTCTCTGGATCAACGCGCACCGGGATCGTTAGTTCGGTGGAGGCATTCGTGTTCGGATCGGTGATGACCAGCGTGCCGTGACCAGCATCCACCGAATACACTGGCCCGTTCGCGTTCACCTGGGGATTGCGCTTGTCGGTCACAATCTCGTCGTGGATGTACGCGGTCGGCGTACCCCAGTCCCACATCGTCAGCACTAGGTTGCGCTCGATTCCAGACGGGCGAGGTGGCGTTGGTGGGACTTCACCCCCAGCGATCCGGTCGGTCCAATCGGCGAACATCCGGAGTCCGCGTTCTCGACCGAACCGACTCATGCCGCTGTTCATTGAAGCACCGCGCTGGCCCGTTTGCACGCGGTGGTCCCAGGCAGCCAACGTCGAGTCGAATTCATCCACATGGTCAATCTCGCGCGTGATTCTCGTGCCGAGCTGATGGCACAACTGGCAGCCCTGTTTCATCCGGTCGACCCAGACGGCCTGACTGGTCATGGCCGGCGAGATGCCGTTGCCTTCAGGGCCTGTGCCAGGGAACTCGCTCTTGTCCGGCACCTCGATCAGCGAGTACCAGTAGTTTGCGGGGTAGATTTTCGCAGCATCACTCGGCGTGGGAGCCAGGACTCCCCGTAGTGCCAGTTCGTCACCTGGACGTCCGGTGACTTTGGCTGAGTCGACTAGGCCGTAACCGCGCACCCAAATGTTGAAGGTTACGTCCGGTAGCTGCGGGAGCAGGTAACGCCCGTCATCGTCCGTCACGACGATCTTCACGAGTTTCGTTGGCGTCTCATCGGTTTCGGCGATGACCCAGACGCCTGCTTCTGGGCCAGAGTCACTGGTAACGACCCCGGTGATGGTGCCGTCGTTTGTGACCGCTTGTCGTGCGTCGGTCGGTTGTACTGACCAGGCCAGTGCAAAAGTAAGTAGGCACACCCCGACCAGAACAACGAGCTTCTGTCGCATGCTCATGCTTGTCTCCTCCCACAGCGCTGCAAATCTCGAGTGCATAATACTCCTCCCGTCAGTCGTCGACGAATCAGAACGCGGGGTCAATCGCTCATCGTGTCTGCCTCAGGGGTTGCTTGGTTTATATCCGGTGCCTCATCCGGGTCCCCCGGATGGGTATAATTCCACCTCGCTCCACGACTCGTGAGAGGAGGACTTGGTGCAGCAGCGACATGTCATCAGGACGGCGCTTGTGTTGTGGGCCCTCGCAAGAGTAACCACCCTGCCGGTTTTGGCGCAGTCCCGCTTCGCGACGACTGAACGGTTCGTGCCTCACGTGTCAACGGTGCCTGCCAACGAAGGTGAACGAGTGGGTCTCTACCTGCGCGAGAAAGCGGCCGTGGTGACGGGTGAACAGCTCCAGTCCGGTACGGTTCCGGAGGGCCGGGTCGTGCTGTTTGTGCACGGTGGTTCGGTCTCATCGATTCCAGACTATGACCTCGATTTCAAGGATTACAGCTGGATGGCGTATCTGGCAGAGGCTGGTTTCGATACGTTTGCCTTGGACCAGACTGGTTACGGTCGGTCACCCCGACCGATGATGGATGACCCATGCAACATGAGCACAGAAGATCAAGCACTGGTCACTCCGAATCCGCTTACCGGTCCATGTGCTCCGAGTTATCCGTACGGTTCGACGACTGTGCAATCGGACTGGGACGAGATCGACACGGTAGTGAACTACATTCGGCGCCTGCGAGGCGTTCAACGAGTCAGCCTAATCGGCTGGTCTGCCGGTGGCCGACGCGTGGGAGGATACGCGGCTAGACATCCTGAGAAGGTCGATAAGCTGTTTCTGTTTGCACCCGGCTACAGTCCGAACGGACCGTCCTTGCCGCCTTCTGATTTGCCTCGAGCGGGCGTGCCGATGCGGCTGCAAACACGCGAGACGTTGACCCAAGGGCGTTGGGAGCAGAACGTGGTCTGCGAGAGTCAGGTCGATCCCGGCATTCGCGACGTCATATGGAGCACGATTCTGGCGTTTGACCCTCTCGGTGCTGTCTGGGGGGCGGAGGAGGGGGTCATGCGGGTGCGGGCGGGAAACCCAGGGTGGGGCTGGAACCGGGAGTACGCAGCTAGGGTGACAGCTCCTACTATGATCGTGGTTGGCGAGCAGGACAACCCGGCGGCGCGAGGTGTGCTGCATGCCGATCTGATCGGCACCGATTCGAAGGTGCTGGTGACGATGGGGTGCGCGACACACTTTGCCGTGTGGGAGACGGCCCAGTATAAGTTCATGCATCGAGCCTCACTCGAGTGGTTGACTGAGGGGACCTACCGCGGCCAACCGAACGGAGTCTACCGAGTTGGGACCGACGGCGCCGAGACCGAAGGACTGTAGGGCAGGTGGCATGCATGGCGGAATTGCTCTAGGGAAAGGGA
>DQEK01000226.1 GCA_003533545.1 Acidobacteriota bacterium
GCACGGGTGTCAGTGGACAAGGTGCCCTGCCCAGAAATACTTCCTCCAGCAAGATCTTCGACCGCCCAGGTCGCGTCGCGGGTGCCGATGAAGCGTCCGTTGCTGTCGTAGGCGCGAACGGTGAAGTCGATGCGGTCGCCGGCTGAGGCAATTACTTCCGCCGGTACGACTTGGAGCACCGCGGCCGTGTCCGTTGCGGCGGTCTCGGTGCCGAGGTCGACGTCCGCACTAGCAGACGCGGCGAAATTGGCGTCCGGATTGCCGATGCAGTAAATCCCCGCTTCGGACGTCACGTACAGTCGGCCGTAGCCAATCGCGAACGACCCGTATATTTCGGCGTACCGATTCTCGGTGACCATCTGCAACTCGTCATGGTCGAGTTGAGTAGCACCGTTGTCGCCCGGCTCGAGGATGGTCACGTTGCCGTTGGTCTCGGTGACGAACAGCTTGCCGTCGGCCCAGACCGGCGAGGCCTTGCCGACAGTGCCGACACTCTGCTCCCATTCGACCGCGCCGTTCGATGCATCGAGGGCGAAGAGGTTGGCCGAGTTGTCGATTACATAGACGCGGCCGTCGTGCACCAGCGGCGATGAAAACCCAACCGCCATCTCGTCGGCCCGCCACCGCTCGTGGGTGGCGGTGACGTCACCAGTGCCGGTGGCGTCAATCGCCACCACACGGCCCATCGTACCGGCGTCGATGTTTTCTTCGCTGTGGGCGACGTAGATCGTGTCGCCGACAAGCACCGGCGATACGTTGATGCCGCGCTTACTGAGGTGATATTCCCAGACTTTCTCGCCGGTTCTCGCTTTGATGGCGTAGATGCGGCCGTCGGCGTTGCCGTCGATCCAGAGACGTTCACCGTTGATCACGCCAACAACGCCGACCGATTGAGTGTTCATGTCGGCGACGGTGCCACCCGGGGTGGAGACCCACCGGATGTCGCCGGTGCTCTTGTCGAAGGAAACGTAACGATGACGCGGGGGCCCGCCCAAGTTGCCCCAGCCGGCGCCGATGACACCGAGGAGTAATTGGTCCTCGTCGACGATCGGTGTCGATGTACGGCCGCCGTAGCCCGAAGCCCGACCGAAGTCTTCGGCGAGCCGCCAAGTCCAGACGACGGTCCCGTCGCGATCGAATGCGTTCAGGTGGCCATCGATGTTCATGGCATAGAGGTAGCCGGTCTCCGGGTCTCCCGTCACACTGCCCCAGCCGACGCGATTGAACGGGACGGTGGTATTCAGGATATTAAAGCTGTGCTGCCAGAGTTTGGCTCCGGTTTCCGCGTTCCAACAGGCCACCACCTCCTGCTCGTCGATGCCGCTCCCGCTTCGCCCGTTGGCGCAGGCCCGCCCGTCGAATACGGCGGGGGTGGAGCGCCCGGTCCACGAGTCCGACCAGACGAGATTTTCTCCCTCTGGCGACCAACTCGTAGGGAGGCCGGTCGCGTCCGAGACCCCGGTTCGGTTGCGTCCCCGCCAGCCCGGCCAATCCTGGGCCACGGCCGGTCCTGACAGACTCACGAGTAGGCTGACGAAAACTGCCGCGGCCACGTTGGGGCGATATGCAGCCGTGCTCATTGGGTCATTCCTCACTGAAATGAAAACAGGGTCTGCAGTCTGGCCCAACCCTGCAAATTGAAACGTCCAAATATACTACACGGGTCCGGTCAGTGTTTCAGGCCAGGAAGAACCGGTCAACGGTCCAGGCGACGCCGATGGCTGCGATGGCGAGCGACAGCGGGACTGCGAGCCTGGAACGGTACCAACCACGGCGACGCCACCAACCCAACGTCGAAAGTGCAGCGGTCAGGACGGCCAGCTGTCCAAGTTCTATCCCCACGTTGAAGCTAACCAGACCGAGAAACTGTTCCTGTTGGGGAAGTCCCAGCGTGCGGAGTGCCCCTGCAAAGCCAAGCCCGTGCAGAAGACCGAAGCTGAACACAACCGCCGCCCTGCGCTTGGTCAGTCGTTCGGTCATGACGTTTTCCACGCCGATGTACACGATGGACAGTGCAATCAACGGCTCCACCAAGGCTGGCGGTAACGACACCACACCGTAAAGCGCCAGTGAGAGGGTCACCGCGTGGGCCACGGTGAACGCTGTTACTTGCCAGACCAATGGCCGAAGCTGGGTACTGAATAGGAACAGTCCGAAGACGAACAGCACATGGTCGAGTCCTTGCGGGACGATGTGGGCAAAGCCAAGCCTCAGGTATTGTCGGGCGGTTGACCACATGCGCGCGGGCTTGGCCGGTCCCGCCAACGCGAACGGTTCGCTCCTCGCGCCCCGTTCGAGCACGGCCCTGGTGGTTATGCTCCGTGCTTCGTCCTGGACGGTGAGGTTTACCTCAGAGAAAGCCCGCGAGGCGAAAAATTCGACGTCGGTCGCGCCGGCGGGAATGGTGCCGGTCAAGCGTGCCGTTAGTCCGAGCAGGGTGGGGATGTCTGATTCCAGCGCCGCGGTGGTGCCGTAGTCAGGGAAGTCGACGTCGAATGGTGACGGTTCGCCGTCGAAACGCAACCGGACCCGTCGTTCGAACAGCGTCCGGAGCCGGTCGATCAGAACGTTGAAATCGGCCGGGGCCATCGCGGTGAGCGTTGCGACTAGCTCGGCATCGTCCGCATCCTGAGGAACCCCTAATGCCAACGCGTCGAGGTCGGTAATCAAATCGATCTGAAACGTACCGTCTGCTCGCAGGACGACCGTCGTATCCGTGAAGGTGAGTGGGTGAGCGGGTGCAAGCCCGGGTAACGTGAACACCGCTACCAGTAGTATTGCGGGAAGTCGCCGGGGCACTGATTGACCGAGCACGCTCCGCACCGACAGCATCCGACTATCCTACGACACCACCGGCGGGGTACCCTGCGGCGATGGCGGGAGAGACCTATGCGTTGGTGTTGCTGTCAGCCGCCAAGTGGCTCACTGATCTCGGTATCGTCTGGCTGGTCGGCGTGTCGGGCTTCCGCCTGCTGACTCGGCCCGGTTGGCCGGGTTTCAGCCGTGACCTCGTTGGCCTCGAAGGTCGGCTGGTTCGCTACGCGGGCCTCGCGTTGTTGCTGCTGGTTGCTGCCACGGTTGCCCGCCTCTACGCCCAGACTTATGCCTCGTTTGGCTTGGACGAGCCCGTGACAGGCGAGTTACTTCGGGTTGTGTCCACGCAAACTCGCTGGGGTGATCGTTGGGTGGTGCAAGGTGCCGCCGTGGTGCTGTCCGCGCTAGCGTGGGTGCTCGTCATGCTCCGGGTCGGTCGCAGTTGGCTGCTGTTCGGGGCGGCGACCCTGGTTGTCGTCGGGACGACGCCCCTGACCGGTCACGCCATGGGATATTCCGGTGGGGTCCTACTGCCTATGGTGTTGCAGATTGGCCACCTTTTGGCGGCCGGAGTCTGGATCGGGACGTTGTTTGTGCTGTTGTCAGTTGGTTTGCGGTCGATGGCATCGTACGGTCCCAAGCATGGTTTGGTGCTGGCGCCGTTGGTGGATCGTTTCTCGCCGGTCGCCTTGACAGCGGCGGGTACGTTGGCTGGAACCGGAGCTGTGACGGCGCTCCTGTACATCGACGAGGTACAGCAGCTTTGGCAGACCGTCTACGGTCGCGCGTTGCTGGCAAAAATCACGTTG
>DQEK01000270.1:0-1879 GCA_003533545.1 Acidobacteriota bacterium
GAGGTCCTCTAGCCACTTTTGAAGCCGTTCGGAGTCTCCCTTTCCGGGCACGGTATCACTTGCTTTGGCATCTGAAATAACTGAATCCTCGGCGAAGATGGGCGCGCGAGTTCTGAGTGCTAGGGCTATTGCGTCGCTGGGTCTAGCGTCTACTACGATTGCTTCGTCACCCGCAAGAATGTGGATTGTTGCGTAGAACGTATTCTCTTTGAGGTCGCTAACTACGACCTTCTTGACGTCACCGTTGAGGCCCTGAATAACGTTGCGTAGGAGATCATGCGTCATCGGCCTTGGAGAGCTGACGTTCTCTATTTGCAGTACGATCGCATTTGCCTCAAGTGGGCCAACCCAGATCGGTAGCACTCGCTGTCCTTCACTGTCGTGAAGCAGCACAATGGGCGTGTTTGTGATCGGGTCTATCATTAGCCCTTTAATTGACATTTCGATTTCCATCGTCTGTCCCTTATTGTGCACTGTGCGACTTGCAGGGCTTCTCACGTTAGTTGGTTGTTAGTGGCCTTGGAGGAGCTCACCGTGCAGGCTGAAAGGTCCGCTATTTGTTATCTTGACCCTCACGAGCCGCCCTAGAAATTCTGGCGCTGCCTGGAAATTAACAACCGTGTTTTCGGACGTTCGGCCTGCAAGCTCCGACCTCCGCTTTCGGCTGACGCTGTCTACGAGCACTTCAGGTTCGGTGCCGATGCGCTGCTGATGGAGTTTCGTTTGAATTGATTTCTGTAACTCTTGGAGCGCCACGATGCGCTGGGTCTTGTCGGCCGCGGGGACGTCGTCAACAAGCCGGGCTGAGGCCAGGGTGTTCGGTCGTTCGGAGTACTTGAACGAAAACATGCTGCTGTAGCCGACCTCTCTCGTGAGGCTCATGGTGTCTTCAAAATCGTGGTCAGTCTCTCCGGGGAATCCGATAATCATGTCCGTCGACAGAGCGATGTTTGGTATCGAGACTCGAAGTTTGCCAACGAGTCGCAAGTAATCATCACGGGTGTGCCGCCGTCGCATTCGGGCAAGCACTCTGCTTGAGCCAGACTGCACGGGCAGATGGAGGTGACGGCAGACCTTGGGAAGATCCTGCATGGCCTCGATCATTCGTTTGGTTACATGGCGCGGGTGTGGGCTCGAAAATCGGATTCGATCAACGCCGGGGACTTCGTGCACCAACCTGAGCAGTTCGGCAAAATCGCAGCCACCGCGGTCGGGCGCTTCGTAGTGATTGACAATCTGGCCGAGCAGATGAATCTCGCGATGTCCTTGGCTTGCTGCAAGTCGCACTTCCTTGAGAATTTCTGCCGAAGCGCGCATGCGTTCGTGGCCCCGCGTGTAGGGGACCACACAAAACGCGCAGAAGTCGTTGCATCCCTCTATGATCGTTACAGAGGCGCGTACGGGATCTGACCGCTTGGTCACGCTAAACGGAAACGAGACGTTGTCGTACGGGTTGACGTCGAATTTCGCAGCATGGAATGTGTCTGAATTTTTCAGCAAATCTGGGAGGCGCGTGAGAGCTTGGGTCCCTACAACGACGTCAACCCGCTGACCGCGCCGCAGTAACTCGGCGCCCTCTTGTTGGGCTACGCAACCGGTCACGGCCACGACCGGCCGCTTTCCTTTCGCGTCGGTGGGAACCATGCCCAACTCTGTGTACAGTCGTTCCTCGGCACGTTCTCGAACGCTGCAAGTGTTGATGACGACGAGGTCAGCATCAGCTGCGGTGGGAGACGCTTGATAACCGGCCTGATCGAGTAGCCCAGCCAAACGTTCCGAATCGTGTACATTCATTTGGCAGCCGAAGGTTTCGATAAAGTACTTCTGGGGCACCAGAGCCTGTCCTTGTCTTTGGGTTGCAAAGTGGTTTGCGTAGATT
>DQEK01000270.1:2231-6418 GCA_003533545.1 Acidobacteriota bacterium
TCGCTTACGTCACTGAGGAGTTCTCGTGCCGTTTCCAGCCCCGCCGTCGAGATCTTTGTTCCAGTCATCATACGGGCAATCTCGGCCGCGCGGGCTTCCCTGTCAAGCCACTCAACCGTGGTGGTAGTGCGGCCATTCACTACAGTCTTGTCTACCCTGCAATGGCTACTACCGTGGCTCGCAATTTGAGGGAGATGGGTAACACATAGGACCTGATATTGCTTCGCCAAGGCTCTGAGCTTCGCCCCTACCCGGTCGGCAGCTTCTCCACCGATTCCTGCATCGACTTCGTCGAACACGAGAGTCTTACCCTCGTCATCCGCGGAGGTTACCGTTCTAAGGGCCAGCATCACTCTTGAGAGTTCACCGCCAGAGGCTATACGTGTGAGTGCTTTAGGTGATTCTCCTAAGTTCGCCGAGAAGAAAAACTCAGCACGGTCAAGGCCTCGTTCGGTCCAGTGGTTCTCGTCGGATATTGCATCGAGGAACTCTACCCTAAATCGTGTTCGGGGCATCGCAAGGTCTGCGAGATCGTGTTCCAGCGCGTGCCCGAGAGTAACCGCGTGGGTGCGGCGCTGATGGGACAGTGTTTCTGCGGCGGCAATGAAGGTGCGGCCTGCTTCTTCCACGCGTGCGGTTGACGTCGCCGAATCTTTCTCAAGGTTCTCAAGTTGCCTTACCTCTTCACGCAGCCGTGCCCACCGCGCGTGCACATCCCCCAGTGCGGGACCGAACCGTCGCTTGAGCCCCTCAAGCTTTGCTAGGCGATTTTCCACGTCTTGGAGGCGTCCCGGTGCGACGTCGACTCCGCTCGCGTACGATCGAAGCGCAAATGCCATTTCCTCTAGCGAGGTGCGCACCGTGTCTTTTGCGTCGAGGTGCACGCCAAAGGTCGCGTCGAGTTCGGCCAATTCTTCTACGCGCTTCCAAACTCGTTGTAACGTTTCAAGAACGGCTCCGTCCCCGCCGTACAGGTCGGCAAAACTCTCAGCTGCAAGTCGATGGACCTTGTCGGCGTTAGCCAGGATTTTCTGTTCGACTGCGAGTATGACGTCTTCATCCAAAGCCGGTTCGATCTCGTCGAACTCACGGAGCTGGAATGCAATTAACTCGGCTCGCTCGGCGCGGTCCGAGGCCTGCTGGTTGGCTTGCTCACGCTCGGTTGCTGCGTTGTGCCATGTCTTGTAGGCGTTGTGCACAAGCAGGCGCTGCTTGCCGAGGCCGGCGTAGTGGTCGAGAAGATCGAGGTGACTTGTCGGGTCTAGTAGCGCTTGATGATCGTGCTGACCGTGGAGGTCTAGCAGTTGAGCCCCGAGAGCCCGCAAGGTGGCAGTCGAGACGAGGCGGTCATCGATAAACGCGCGGCTGCGCCCGTGCACCGAGACCTCGCGGCGCAGCACTCGCTCGCTGCCATCAGAGACTTCGACTGCGGCCTCAACGACCGCTTTTTCAGCGCCGGTTCTTACCAGGTCGGTAGAGGCCCGGCTACCTCGCAACAGTCCCAGCGCTCCAACGACAATAGACTTCCCCGTTCCCGTTTCTCCGCTTAGGATATTGAGGCCGGGCTCAAGTGTTAACTCGAGGGTGTCGATGAGGGCCAGGTCTCGGATCTTGAGATAGCGGATCATGCACGGGAACGGCCAAACGGCCCCGTGAGGACCATGGCGAAGAGCCACAAGAGGCCGGGAAGTTCCATCGTATCATACGTTTGACAGCTAAATACGGGCGTGCTACCGTGGACTGTCGGCGCTTTCCCAGCGGCGCGCTTTGTAGTCAACGGAGGGCCCGTGCGTACCCTTGGTTACTACGCCATAGCCTTGCAGTTACAGGCTGTTGGCGCGTCGGAGGCGGCTGCGGGGGGAGGCATCCTCGAGTGGGTTGCCCGCTCGTCACCCCTGAACAAGATCGTCCTACTGATCCTTGTGCTCTTTTCCGTCGCCTCGTGGGGCATTGTCCTCCATAAGTCATGGGAGTTCAGGCGATTGGAGCGGCAGACGTTTAGCTTTCTCGACGTCTTCAGGCGGAGCAAGAAATTCTCCGAGGTGCAGGCCGTCTGTCGTTCGCTCACGCATAGCCCGCTAGTTGGGGTGTTTCAGGCGGGGTATGCTGAATTGAATTCTCAGCTTCGTCCCGTTGGTGGCGAAGCGACTGTCGCTCTACCGTCAAGTTCGGCGCAACCGAATCTTCGGAGCTTCGATGCGTTGGATCGTGCCTTGCTTCGGGCGTCATCCGTCGAACAGAACAAATTGGAGCATCGGCTACACCTGCTCGCAACAACAGCTAGTATTACGCCGTTTATTGGTTTGTTCGGTACCGTGATGGGTATCGTCACGTCGTTTCAGGAGATCAGTGCTACCGGATCAACTAATCTGGCGGTGGTGGCTCCAGGAATCGGTGAAGCGCTTATCGCGACTGCGGCGGGACTTGGCGCTGCGATTCCGGCGGTGTATTTCTATAACCACCTAACCAACAAGGTAAAACTTTATCTTTCGGCTATGGACGACTTTTCACTCGAGTTTCTCAACATCGCAGATCGAAACTTTACGTCGTAATGGCGCCTCCAAATACCGACGAACAGGGATATCGATGATCCAGGGTCAAGGCGGAGGGGCTGTGTCGGGCGGGAGGAGACGGCGAGGTCATCGGCGCGCCGAGACTTCCCTCTCTGAGATCAATATCATCCCGTTGGTTGATGTCATGCTGGTGCTGCTAATCGTCTTTATGATCGCGGCGCCGATGATGCAGAGCGGATTAGATGTGAGTTTGCCTGAGGCACGCCGGGCGGACCCGGTCGCGGAGGACAGGGTTGTGGTGACCATTCCCATATCGTTTCGAACTGATCAAGTGGTGCAGGTTGATGATGATTCGATACGGGTGGAGGTGCTCGCGGAACGGATGCGCCAGGAGTTAATTGAACGGACGGACAAAAACGTTTTTCTGCGAGGCGATCGAGAAGTGACGTTGCAGGAGGCGGTGACGGTCATGGATGAACTGAAGGAAGGCGGGGTCGTCAATGTGCTACTTGTGACCGACTTTGCAACCGAACTTTAACTCTATGGACTCCACGACCGACATCCTTCGTGCGCGAGTTGCCATGGGCGATCGTCCGGGAGGTACGTACGCGATCTCTCTGGCAGGCCACGTGGGCTTTGTCCTGTTTGCGATCGCTTTTCCGTCTGGTCTTTTGTCGACCGAAGGCGCTGATGTGATGGACAACGTCATGTCGATTAGTTTGGGAGGTCCCGTAGGTGCCAGTCAGGGTGGACAGACCGCGTTGGCCGCCCGGCCGGTGCAGGAGGTGTTGCCTCTGGAGGAGGCTGACCGACCCCAGTGGATCCAGCCGCCTGCTCCTGCACAGCCAGAGGAGGTGGTTCGGACTCCTGACGCGCCTCGCCGGTTGGAGTCGGAGCGGGTAACCGAACCGGCACCGGAAGAATCCCGCGGGCGGACTCCGACCCGTGGCCCCGAGTTGCGAGAGGGTACCGCCTTGGCGGATACGGGCGCTCGTGGCTTGGGCGTGGGACTGTCTGGGGGTGGGCTCGGATCAGGGGGCTACCTTGAGGTGGGTGACTTTTGTTGCCCAGAGTATCTTGGCATCATGACCCAACTCATCCGGCAGCGGTGGGTAAACCAGCAGGAGTTTACTGGTTCAGTGATGATGAAGTTCACCATCGAACGTGACGGTCAGATTGTCAACATTGCCCGAGAGACAACGAGTGGTTACCTTGCGTTGGACCAGAGCGCCGAGCGGGCTTTGCGACTGACCAGAGTGTTGCCGCCGCTACCGACTCGTTTTCCTGAAGACGACCTAACTGTTCATCTTAATTTCGAGTACCAGCGTTGATGATTAGCTACTTACGCCGCGTGTCGTGGACTGTTCTCCTTGCGTCACTCATTCTCGCGCTTGTCGCTCATGGACAGGCTCAACCCCGTCAACGGGACGAAGTTCGGCTCCGCATAGGTGACGCTATCGGTCGTCCGCCGACCCTCGCTGTGCCGGACTGCCTGACACTGACCCCAGATGAGACGACGGCCGAGGCGGCTCGGACGATAGCCCAGGTTCTTTGGGATGACCTGAACTTCGAACGTGAGTTTCAAATGATTCCCCGGGATGTCTACACCACTATTCCGGTGGCGCGATCACTGGAAGATCTCCCCTTCGATCGATGGAGTGAACTGGGCGCCGA
>DQEK01000251.1:0-8868 GCA_003533545.1 Acidobacteriota bacterium
TCGTATTCGAGCATATGTTCGGTGATGGCGGGACGCCTGAAGAGCGGCGGGCGCAACTTAAGGAAGACCGGAGCATTCTCGATTGGGTTACAGCTGACATATCGGCACTCCGCAAGACGCTGGGGGCGAATGACCGCAACAGCGTGAGCGAGTACCTCGACTCCGTTCGCGAAATTGAGCGCCGCATACAGGTATCTGAGCGGCAGCACGATGAGACGGTGCTCGAGCTGCCGGATCGACCAGTTGGTGTGCCCGAGTCCTACGACGAACATGCCCGATTGATGTTCGACCTGTTGGCCTTGGCGTTTACAGCGGATATTACGCGGGTCTTCGTGTTTACGTTGGGTAAGGAACAGACTAACCGGGCCTACCCGGAAATTGGCGTCAACGCTGCGCACCACGCGGTATCGCATCATCAGCACGATCCACTGAAGTTCGAGCAGGGTGCGAAGGTTAACCAATACCACGTCGGCCTGACCGCCCACTTCCTGGACCGACTGAAGTCCACTCCTGACGGCGACGGCAATTTATTGGATCACTCCCTTGTGCTGCACGGTGGGGGGATCAGTGACGCCAACGAGCACTCGCACATCGATCTGCCTCTGGCACTGGTGGGTGGTGCTGGTGGGCTACGAGGCGGGCGCGTCCTTCGCCACTCGAAGGATACGCCGATGAATAACCTGCTAGTGTCGATGCTTGAGCGAGTCGGAGTGCACACCGACACGTTCGGCGACGCGAACGGCAGGTTGCCTCTCGAGCCGTTGTCCGGCGTCTGAGCGGAGGGGCCCGTGGACAACGTTTCCCGTCGCGACTGTACTGGGTCCGGCTGTATGCGGGCCATTGGTACGCGGTTCGATGGGAACTCTCTAGCGTTCTTTCCTTTACGAAGTTCCGGAAGGTGCCGGACTGACGTGGTGCACTCGCGCGGGTAACGACCAACCGACCGGTTAACCGCATCGGGTCGTCAGGAATGAAGACAGCCCCTCTGTAGGTATACTCTGCACCCCGTCTTGTCCGATGCCGCGGTTGAGGGCCGGGCATGATGGCGGTGAGCGGTTCGTCCATTTCAAGACGTGAGAGGTGTTACATGAGCGAAGGTCTGACGGGTGCCGAGTTCAAGGCAGCGCTACGGAATAACACGCCCAAGCTGGGATTGTTCATCAATTCGCACAGTCCGACGGTGGTCGAGCAGCTGGCACATAGTGGATACGACTGGCTACTGGTTGATTCGCAGCACGGCCCGATGGGCTACGAGACGCTTTCGACCATGATTGGCGGCATTGCGGCTGGCGGCGCGAAATCGCTGGTGCGCGTAACTGGCTATGGCGACCGTGCCGGGATCCAGCAGTCACTGGACGTCGGGGCAGACGGCGTACTGATTCCCTATATCAACACGGCAGACGAGGCTCGTCAGGCGGTGAGTTGCACGCGGTATCCGACTGCGGGCACGCGTTCAGTGTATTTTCCACAACGCAGCATGAACAAGGCAGGCCTCCTGGGCTACGCTGGCTCAGCCAATGACAACATCATCTGCGCGCTACAGGTAGAAACGGCCAGTTGCATCGAGAACATCGAAGAAATCGCAGCTGTGCCGGGTGTCGATATTTTGTTCCTTGGTCAGAACGACCTCTGTATGTCCATGGGGTTGTATGAGAAGTATCAGTTCCCTGACATGTACACGTCACCCGAACTGAAGGAGGCCACCGACGCCCTTAAAGCCGCCGCCAAGAATAACAGCGTCATTTTGGGACTGTTTCTGTTCGGGACGGATCGTGTGGCCGAGTTCCGGGAGCAAGGGTTTAGCCTGATCAGCATTGGCAATGACTTGCACCACCTCCTGACACAGGCTGGTACTCATGTTGCCGCCCTGGAAGGAATCATGCCAGATTGGAAACGTCGCGAGACAGCGTTGTTCTAGATCGGGACGTATCCGTGGCAGTGAGGCTGTCAGCCTCACTGCCACCTGCTCGTTCACCTGCGAGAGTGCCAGGATTTCCGTCGGCTCGTGAGGCCTGCGGTCGGCGTTCTGGAGCCGGGAGGGGGACGGATGAGAAGGTGTGGACAAGTTGTCGTGGTCGCGGCGCTAGTTGTGGCGGTCGCGTTACCAGCAACGACCGGCGCTCAGGGAACGGAAGAAGGCGAGTGGCGTTCGTACTCCGCTGATCTCAAAGGCACCAAGTATTCACCACTCGTTCAGATCACGGCCGGGAACTTCTCCGAACTTGAAGTAGCCTGGCGTTGGCGCACCGCCGACGCGCTTCTTCCGTACGAGCGGGAGCAGGGGGTTTCGCAGGTGCCGGCTGAGGTCCTGTTCGACCTTCTCGAAGCGGAAAATCCTGACCGCTGGGTGACGCGACCGAGCGTTGGGCGCCTGTCGGCGACTCCACTGATGGTCGGTGGTGTGCTCTACCTGGTGACGCCGCTTTACCAGGGGGCGGCGATTAGCGCCGAGACCGGTGAAACTCTGTGGGTGCACAACCCGCGTGTCTATGAGGAGGGGAGCCCACCCCTGCCGGCGCCCTGGAATCATCGAGGTGCTGCCTATTGGGCGAATGGTGACGAAGAGCGAATAGTGTGGGGTACCGGCGACGGGTTTTTGACCGCAGTCGACGCAAAGACTGGGCTGCTGGTTGAAGACTTCGGCGGCGGCGGACGCGTCAGCCTCGAAGAAGGCTTGCCCCGGGCCCGGGAGAATCCGAGTCGTTTGCCTCCGCCTTCCCGGTCACCGCCGCTAGTGGTGGGCGATACTGTGATCGTCGGCTCGTCGATTCACGACTACCTGCATCGCCGAGAGAACGCTCCGGGGTACGCACGTGCTTACGATATGAGCACGGGGCGCCACCGTTGGGATTTCCATAACGTGCCGCAGAGTGGCGACGAATTTGGCGCCGATACCTGGGGCAACGAGTCGTGGCGCTACTCGGGAAACACCAACATCTGGGGCACTCTCACAGCGGACCCCGAACTGGGTTATGTCTACCTGGCGACCAGTACGCCTACATCCGACTACTTTGGCGGTCATCGGCCGGGGGACAACCTATTTGCGGAGAGTCTGGTTTGCGTCGATCTTGAGACTGGGCAGCGCGTCTGGCACTTCCAACTCGTGCACCATGGCGTCTGGGATTACGACAATCCAACCGGCCCGAATCTGGTCGACATTACTGTCGACGGGCGGTCGGTGAAAGCGGTCGCCCAAGTGACCAAACAGGGATTTGTTTACACGTTCGATCGAGTGACGGGCGAGCCTGTTTGGCCAATTGAAGAGCGAAGGGTAGCGACTGATACGGACTTGGCAGGTGAGGTGCTGTCAGACACTCAGCCGTTTCCGACGCGACCGGCCCCGTTCGAGTATCAGGGCGCGGCGATTGACGACCTGATCGATTTTTCTCCAGAGATCAGACGGATGGCGGTCGAGGCGGTTGAGGGATTTCGGTTGGGGCCGCTTTACACGCCACTATCGCTTCGTGGTACGGTCTTCCGGCCCAGCGCCGGGGGTGGGGCGAGCTGGGGTGGGGCAGCGGTAGACCCAGAGACGGGGGTCCTCTACGTGCCGTCGCGGAACACTCACTCCGTAATGCGGTTTCGTGAGCCGCAGCCAGAGGACGATGCCACGCTGGACTACCTGCTCAGTCGGGGTGGCGCGCCGTTCCTTGAGGCGGGCAATGTTCGGCGACAGCCCAGGATGCCAGAGGGGCTCCCTCTCTGGAAGCCACCGTACTCTCGCATGACCGCCATCGACATGAATACTGGTGATCACCTTTGGATGACGCCGACAGGCGATGGTGATCGAATACGCAATCATCAGAGACTGCGACACCTTGATCTGCCACCGGTCGGGGGTGATGCTGGGCGAAACGGGCCCGTTGTGACCGGAACGCTGGTTGTGTACACACTGAGTGCCGGCGGCTCAAATGGAGGTCCGCGGCTGGTTGCCTACGACAAGGCTACCGGGGAGCTGGTGGGCTCTGTAGACTTACCGGGTGGAGCCATTGGAACTCCGATGACCTACATGCACGCCGGGCGACAATACATCGCCGTCACAATCGGGGGTGAAACCTCGTCGCTGCTCGCGTTGCGCTTACCCTTTTGAACGAAGAAGGGGTGGTGCATAGCCGGTTCGTTCGGCAACGATTCGTCTCAGGACTCTACAGGCCAGACCGTTCGTCCGCACGGGCACCGGCAAGAATCCCCTCCATCGAGTGGTTGCCTTCGTGGCACGCGTATTCGAACAGCGTTAAGTTGTTTCGCCGCATCGGAATTTGGGCGGTCCAGGGGGTCTCCCATGTTTCAGGGTCGATCACAGTGAACTCGTACTCCAGTGTGTCGTCGTCGAGTCGGGTAAAGCGTTCGACTAGTGTCATGGCCTCAGTGGTGTTTCTCCAGCGGCGTTTCGCACTGAAGTTTCGGGTTTCGACCACGAGCGTGTCGCCCTCCCAGTGACCTCGGGCGTCGCCAGACCACTGGCGAATGCTGTCGTCGAGGGCACCGCGTCCGTCGAGCGGAACGACGCGAGTCGTGTGGACCATTTCGGTCACGAGTGCCACGTGGTCGGGGGTCTGGAAGACCTGTAAGTTCTGGTTGTACCCGCCTGGCGTGATCGGAGGACCAGCATTGAATCCCAGGATGCAGCGGTCGTAAGCGCTCCGGTTTTCCCATGAATCAGACGGGTGGTCGCGCGAGTAAGCGCGCTGCTCGCTCGTCGCCCGTTGTGAGGCAGCGGTGCGTTCAGGAATTCGACCGTTTGGCGGCTCTACGACCAGCGACGTGCGTCTGGTGCCAACGGTGTTGGTGCCTCGATCGAGCCAGAAATTGTTGTAGAAGCCAGGTGCGCCTTCTTCGCCTCGGTCTACGCTTTGGGTAACTTCTGTTCTGCGGGCGGCCCTGGCCGCGAGATCGGTGTTCCGATCGACTACTTCTTGTTCGAGGTTTGCTGCTTCTTCTTCCGTCAAGAACGCCTGCTCACCGAGCGACTGGGGGCGTTCAAGCGGCGTGATAGTCCGGAAGTCCCACACCCCCTGGAGATCCGGTTGTCCCCATGCAGTCCTAGGTGCGTTTTGGGCGCCGACTGGTGCTGCTATCATCGACAGGCCAGTAATGAACGCGGCGGCGGCGAGGACTCGATAGCGCATCGGAAAACCTCCTGTGACTCAGTGTGTGCCTACTGGAGGCATCCTAGCCCGGTTGTGGTCCCTTCTCAAGAAATGTTTGCGAGCTGGAGCCAGTAGATTAGGTGGTGGACCCGACTGCCCTGACCGGCCTGCGGTCTCAACGTCCGTACGTCCTTCGGTCGAGCACGTCCCCAGAAGCAGCGTCGATTTCCTCAATGACAAGCTGGGGCTCTCACCTTCACGATAAGTAAACACCCACCGGAGCCCAGCCCGGTTCGCCTCCGGCACCGGATAGATGGTGCAGGCTAGCGTTAGGGCAACTACCCTCATGTCACCACCTCCGATGGCATCTTAATGCGACCAGCCGAACTGAGGTCAACGCCAGCGCTACTAAGCCGTGCGAAACTCCGCAGTTGTGGTTCCGGAATGGGAAGCAATGAAGAACGCCGTCCGCTATTTTGTTTCCAGATGACCAGGGTTAAGCGACAATCATGCGAGAATCCACTCCGGTCATGTGGCGATTACCGCAACCGTGTCAGCAGTATTCAGAGGAGGATGGACAGTAATGGGAGACGAGGCACTGACGGCCGTTTTCACGACGTCAAAAGGGGAAATCCGTGTGGCGTTGTTTTCTGGAGAAGCACCGATAACGGTGGCGAACTTTATCAACTTGGCCAAGCGTGGATATTACGACGGACTGAAGTTTCATCGGGTTATCGCTAACTTTATGATTCAGGGTGGGGATCCGACCGGGACAGGGAGAGGCGGCCCAGGCTACAACTTTGCGGACGAGTTCAGTCCCACCCGCCGACACGATTCGGCCGGTGTACTGTCAATGGCGAACGCTGGCCCTGGCACGAATGGAAGCCAGTTTTTTATTACCCACGGGCCGACTCCTCACTTAGATGGGAAACATTCTGTGTTCGGGAAGGTCGCTTCGGGGCAGGAGGTCGTGAACGCAATTTCGGAGAACGATGTTATGAGTCAGGTGTCTGTCGAAGGTGACTATGCGGCACTACTCGAAGCCCAAAAGGCCCAGGTCGACGAGTGGAACCGGATTTTAGACGGATAGCAACAATGGCAGCGTGAGTAGTTGAAGGCGCTTGCATGATTATTAAGCCACGGATTCGAGGTTTCATCTGCACCACGGCCCATCCAACGGGGTGTGCCGCACACGTGCAGGAACAGATTGACGGAACGTCTCCGCTTGCAAACGCCCCGCGCAAGGTCTTGGTCGTTGGCGCATCCGGGGGATACGGTTTGGCGTCGCGGGTGGTGACCGCCTTTGGTGGCGGTGCAGGCACGCTCGGTGTGTCCTTCGAGAAAGCGCCCACGGAACGAAAGACCGGTTCGGCCGGGTGGTACAACAATCGTGCATTCGAAGGTGCCGCCCACGCACGGGGACTGTATGCGAGGACCTTTGATGGGGACGCGTTTTCGGATGCGATGAAAAGCCGGGTCGTTGAGGAGATCCGGTCTAGTCTCGGAGAGATTGATCTGCTGGTTTACAGCCTGGCGGCGCCGGTGCGGCAGCATCCGCGAACGGGTGAGGTATATCGGTCGCAAATCAAGCCGTTGGGCCAGATTTTTCATGTGAAGAGTTTGAACGTGGACAAGGCCGAGGTCAGCGAGGTTCACCTGGAGCCTGCTACCGCAGAGGAAACAGCGGCCACGGTCGCGGTGATGGGTGGTGAGGATTGGGAGTTCTGGATTGAGGCGTTGCGCGAGGCCGGTGTGCTGGCGCAGGGTTTCAAGACCGTCGCTTACAACTACATCGGGAGCGAGTTGACGTGGCCCATTTATTGGAACGCCACGCTTGGTAAAGCGAAGGAGGACCTCGATCGGGCACGGGCGTCGATTGCCGGGAAGTTGGACGATATTGAGGGCGAAGCACATGTGGCTGTTCTCAAAGCTGTCGTGTCCCAGGCCAGTGCGGCTATTCCGGTGGTGCCTCTCTACATCTCGGTGCTGTTCAAAGTCATGAAAGAAGCCGGGAACCACGAATGCATTCTTGAGCATGTTCAGCGGCTGTTCAGCCAGCAGCTCTACGGGACGGGAGTGCGCAACATCGACGACGTCGGGCGTATCCGGGTCGATGATTGGGAGCTCTCCGCTGCCGTGCAGGATGAGGTGAAACGGCGCTGGCCGTTGGTTTCGACTGAAAATCTCGAACAGCTGGCCGATCTGGCTGGTTATCGCAGTGATTTCTTGAAAATTTTTGGATTCGGTCTCGAGGGTGTTGACTACGAAGCAGACGTCGATCCGTTGGTTGCTGGGATCGCGTCTGAATCGTGACGCCAGCGCGATAGCGGGACGGACTATAGGCCGGCTAGCCAAGCTACAATGTCGGCTGCAGACACAAATTGCTAAGTGGAATCAGCCTCTGGTTCGGGTCTTGTCGGGTAAGCGAAACTAACTGCGGCGATCCTGGGGGGCCGTCCGCGTCGGTTCGAAACATGCGGAAATGGTATCGAGGAGGTGAGCCCGTGATTTGCAAACGTGGTTTCTCCATTATGGTGTTGCTGGTCGTGATTTCGGTTGGCAGATCCGTACTCGGACAGGAACCCGGGGTGCCGACGTTCGCGGTCGACGCCTCGTGGCCGACATTGCCAAACAATTGGGTGCTTGGACAAGTGTCTTCGGTCACGGTGGATAGTCGAGATCATATTTGGGTGCTGCAAAGGCCGCGGACGGTGCCGGAGGAGCAGCAGAACCGTGCTGCGCCGCCGGTTCTAGTGTTCGATGATGCCGGCAACTTTGTTCGGGCTTGGGGGGGGCCTGGGGGTGGCTACGAGTGGCCGGCGAACGAGCATGGTATTCACGTCGACTCCGGAGGGTCTGTCTGGGTCGGCGGCAACAGCGGGCAACCGGAGTCGGACGACATGTTGCTAAAGTTTACGACTGAGGGCGACTTGCTAATGCAGGTTGGACGCCGTGGCCAGAGCGAGGGTAATGCGGACACGCAGAACCTCCGGCGACCGGCCGAATCGTTTGTCCATCAAGATACGAATGAGGTCTATGTCGCTGACGGATACGGCAACCGGCGTGTCATTGTGCTAGACGCAACGACCGGAACATTCAAACGGACATGGGGCGCATTCGGAAACGAGCCACTTGATTCGCCGGCCGAGCCTGGTGGCGATGAAAGCGAGGGGCCTTCACAGTTCGGCACTGTGCACGGCATCGAGGTGTCAAATGATGAACTCGTTTATGTTGCCGACCGGAACAATAGCCGCGTTCAGGTCTTTGCGCTTGACGGGACCTACAGGACACAAGCGTTCATCAATCAAAATGGGGGCAGTGCGTTGACCGCAGCCGGTCTCGCATTCTCGCCAGACGCGCGGCAGCAGTTCATGTACGTCGCCGACCAGGGAAATTCGCACATTCACATCGTCGACCGAGAGACGCTTGAGGTGCTCGACTCGTTTGGAAGTGAGGGTGAGCGACCGGGGGAGTTCCAGGCCCTGCACCACATTGCTAGTGATAGCAACGGGAACCTCTACACCGCGGAGGCCCAGCGTGGTCAGAGAGTGCAGAAGTTCGTGTTTACTGGATCGCGTTAGAGACCAGTGGGGTCTTTTTGCGCCGGCCCTTTCATCTACGGACGGGGTTGGTGGCATGCTAGTCACCGGGTTACCATGGGCACGCGTCATGCTGGCTCTTAGGTGTCGTTTCGGTGTGGCATATCGGGGTCGCTGGCGAGGGCGACTTTGGGGAGGTTGACGCCAATGACGGCCAGAGGTTTTGTGGCGGGGGTCGG
>DQEK01000251.1:9172-14901 GCA_003533545.1 Acidobacteriota bacterium
GGCGAGAGGTTTTGTGGCGGGGGTCGGCCTCGTGCTCCTCGCAGGTGGGTCTGGGCGAGTGGGGCAGGCGCAAGAGCCGAATCCCGTCGCTGGTGCGCCTACGCGTGCTCTTCTCGATGAGTATTGCGTGGCCTGTCACAACGACCAGAGCCGGCAGGCCGGTCTGACGCTCGAGTCAGTTGACTTGACCCAGATAGGGCGGCTCCAGAGCGAGGTCGCCGTCTGGGAAAAAGTCGTCCACAAACTCCGCGCGCGGGCGATGCCTCCGCCCGGCCGGCCTCGGCCAGACGAGGCAGTCTACGGCGAGATCGCGCGGTCGCTCGAAACCGCGCTCGATGTCGCCGCCGCTGCGGCACCTAACCCTGGTCAACCGCCGGTGCACCGCCTGAATCGGGTGGAATATCGCAACGCTGTTCGGGACCTGCTAGCCCTTGAGGTCGACGAAACGGAGCTGCTGCCTCCCGACGAGTCCGGATACGGCTTCGACAATATTGCCGATATCTTAGCGGTCTCTCCGGCGCTGCTGGACCGGTACATGGTGGCGGCCGAGAAAATCAGCAGCGTGGCCCTCGGTGACGCGTCCGCCATCCGTCCGGTCGTGGAACGGCACAGTGTGCCCTATACGAAGTGGCAGGACGGTCGCATGAGTGAACTGCTGCCTTTCGGGTCCCGCGGCGGACTGGCGGTTCGGCATCACTTTCCGCTCGACGGTGAGTACGAGATCAAGCTGGTTCTGCAGCGGGCTTATGGCAACCATATTCGGGGCCTGGGGGAGCCCAACGACATTGAGCTGCGGCTGGACCGGCGGCGGTTGGCGCAGTTCACGGTGGGAGGAGGCGGACAACGGGCGCCATGGGACGCGGTGTCGCGCCCGACCTACTACGAGCAGAGCGCCGACGAGGGTCTGGAGTTACGGGTTAGGGTGGAGGCCGGCACGCGGCTGCTGAGCGCTGCGTTCCTCGACCGGAAAGCGGTCGCCGAGGGCGAGCTCGATGCACACCCTGGGGTGTCGAGTCTGGCTTACTCGCGGGATCGGAACGCGGCGATGGCACTTGACGCCATTGAGGTCCGCGGCCCTTACAGTGCTCGGACACCAGAGGACTCCCCGAGCCGCCGGCAGGTGTTCGTCTGCCATCCGCGTCAGGGCATCGACGAGACCGTCTGCGCAGACCAGATTCTGAGTAACCTAGCGCGCCGGGCGTTCCGGCGACCGGTTTCTGACGAGGACGTGTTGCCATTGCGGACCCTCTACGAGGAAGGGCGCCGGGATGGAGGCTTCGAGGAGGGGATCCAGTTCGCGCTCCGTGGCATCCTGATCGATCCGGAATTTCTGTTTCGTGTGGAGCGCGACCCCGAGGGTATCGCTCCCGGGATCGCCTTCGCGTTGAGCGATCTGGAGCTGGCTTCCCGGCTGTCGTTCTTTCTCTGGAGCAGCATTCCGGACGCCGAACTGCTGGAGGTGGCGTCTCGGGGCGAACTGCGCGCCTCCGGGACTCTCAAGAGCCAGGTAGCCCGGATGCTGCGGGATTCGCGATCTGATGCTCTGATCGAAAATTTCTTCGGGCAGTGGCTATTGCTGCGAAACATTGGCTCCGTCGCGCCGGATCCGGACGCGTTTCTAGACTTCGACGAAAACTTGCGCCACGCAATGGAGCGGGAGACCGCGCTGTTCGTGGAAAGCCAGGTGCGGGACGATCGTAGCCTCTTGGATCTCTTGCGGGCCGACTACACGTTCATGAATGAGCGTCTCGCGCGTCACTACGGGGTGCCCAAGATCTACGGGAATCACTTTCGCCGAGTGTCGGTGGTGGGTACCGGTCGCAGCGGCTTGCTGGGACAGGGAAGCATCCTCACCGCGACGTCCTATCCCAACCGCACGTCTCCAACGAAGCGGGGCCTCTGGGTACTTGAGAACCTGCTGGGTGCCCCCCCGCCCCCGCCGCCGCCCGATGTGCCGGGTCTCCCCGACGCTGAGCATCCTGACACGGGGCGCTCGATGTCGATGCGGGAGCGTATGGAGGTGCATCGAACCAGTCCCGTGTGCGCCAGCTGTCACATGCGAATGGACCCGCTCGGCTTTTCGCTTGAAAACTTCGACGGCATCGGAACCTGGCGGACGGTAGAAGAGGGGACGTCGGTCGACGCGTCGGCTACGATGCCGGACGGCACCATCATCGATGGGCCAGTCGGTCTGCGCGACCTACTGCTAGCGGAGGAAGAACGGTTCGCCGAGACGGTGGCTGAAAAGTTGCTGACCTACGCGCTGGGTCGCGGGGTGGAGTACTACGATCGTCCGGCGGTGCGCGAGATCAGTCGGAAGGCCGCGTCCAGCGACTACCGGTGGTCGGCACTGATCCAGGGGATCGTCGAGAGCACGCCGTTTCAGATGAGGAGATCAAGAGAACCATGATCGTTACCAAGAAACATCTTCCACGGCGGACGTTTCTACGGGGTGTGGGGGTGACGCTGGCCTTGCCGATGCTCGACAGCATGGTGCCTGCCTTTGGCGGCGTGACTGCCAGGGCAGCGCAGGCGGTACGCCGGCTCGGCGTGGTCTACATCCCGAACGGGATGTTCATGCCGAACTGGACTCCGGCGAACGAGAACGGTCCTCTGGAGGTTGCCGCCACGCTCCAACCGCTCGCGGCCCATCGGGATCGTCTGCTGATGATCAGCGGGCTGTGCAGCGAGGAGGGTATCGCCCAACCGGGAGAGGGCGCAGGCGACCATGCGCGGGCGGCCGGGGCGTTTCTCACCGGGGTGCACCCGAAGAAGACCGAAGGGGCGGACATCCGTGCCGGAGTGTCAATGGACCAACTGGCGGCGCGAGCGCTGGGGCAGGAGACACAGCTTGCCTCGCTTGAGCTCGCCCTTGAGTCAGCTGCACGGGCCGGCTCCTGCGACCCTGGCTACAGCTGTGCGTACGCGAACACGCTGTGCTGGAGCAGCGAGACCACGCCGCTGCCGATGGAGAGCGATCCGCGAGCGGTTTTCGAACGGCTCTTCGGTACCGAGGGCACGACCGATCCGGCCGCCTGGCTTGCGGCTCGTCAGAAGGACCGAAGCCTGCTCGACATGGTGAGCGCCAAGGTGGCGCGGCTCAGTGGGGAACTGGGTCCGCGTGACCGGGTGAAGTTGAACGAGTATCTGGAGGCGGTACGGGATGTCGAGCGGAGGATTCAGATGGCCGAGCAACAGGACTCGACCGAGCTTCCGGCCATGGACCAACCGGCCGGCGTGCCTGAACGCTTTGAGGATCACGCCAAGCTGATGTTCGATCTACAGGTGCTCGCGTACCAGGCGGATCTCACTCGCGTCATCAGCTTCATGATGGGACACGAGACCAGCGTGCGCGCCTACCCGGAGATCGGGGTTCCGGACGCCCATCACGCGTTGTCGCACCATGGTGGCGACAAGATGCTGATTGAGCGACTGAAGAAGGTGGATTCTCATCTGACTACGATGTTTGCTTATTACGTCGACCGGCTGGCGTCGACTGCTGATGGCGACGGAACGCTACTGGATTCGGTGATGATCATGTTCGGTAGTGGGATGAGTGACGGCAACCGTCACGACCATCACGATCTTCCGACCCTGCTAGTAGGCGGGGGCGCTGGGAAACTCAAGGGTGGCAGGCACGTGAGGGTGGCCAAGGACACTCCGAACACGAATTTGTTCGTGACCATGCTCGAGAAGCTGGGGGTGCCAGTTGAGAACATGGGTGACAGCACCGGCAAGTTGACGACGCTGTCGGTCTAGGACCAAGAACCATGGCGGTGGCCCTGATTTCTCCCCAGTCGGCAGCGTGGTTTCCGTGTGCTGCTCTCGTCTGCGGTCTGTCGGTCGTGGCTCAGCTCGTCGACGCCCAGGACCTCAGACTGGTGGATGCGGCCGAGAGTCAGAACGGTGAGGCGGTGGCGTCGCTGCTGGCCGCCGGAACTAATCCGAACGTCCCTCACGCTGATGGCGCTACCGCTCTTCATTGGGCGGCCCACTGGAACGACGAGGCAATGGCGACGCGATTGCTCGAGGCAGGCGCCGACGTCAACGTGGCTAACGAGCTTGGGATAACGCCGTTGGCGCTGGCCGCGCTGAATGCCAGCGCTCCGCTGGGGCAGGCGTTGCTCGAGGCGGGTGCGAATCCGAACGCGGCGCGACCGAGTGGGGAAACGGTACTGATGACTGCGGCACGGACCGGCAGCGCCGATCTCGTGCAGGCGTTGCTCAAGGCGGGTGCCGAGATCGAGCCGGACTCGCACTTCAGGCGACAGACACCGTTGATGTGGGCAGCCTCGGAAGGGCACGCCGACGTGGTGAGCCGGTTGCTTGAAGCAGGCGCGGCGGTCGAAGGGCGGTCCGTGCACGGCACGACGCCGTTGTTGTTGGCTGCGCGCTCGGGCGACGTGGATACCGCCCGTGTCCTCGTCGAGGCAGGCGCCGACGTCAACGCGACAGAACCAGTCCTCCCGTTCGATGCGCGTATCGATCAGGAGGAGGCTCAGACGTCAGGTCGGAGCCCGTTACTGGTCGCGGCTGCCAGTCGGGTGGTCACCAGCGGTTGGGAATACCAGCTGGAGGTCAAACCGAGCACCCATGAGGACTTGGCTCTCTACCTGCTAGATCAGGGGGCCGACCCGGATCTTCCGGATAGCATCGGTCGGACCGCGCTACACGCGGCAGTGGAGGCCAATAAGGCGCGGCTGGTCAAGTCGATGCTGGACGATGGCGCCGATCCGAATGCTCGGCTTCTCAAGGCGCCCTACCCGCTGAAGGGCGATTTTGTTGACTACCGCCGGTTCGTGGGGGCTACGCCGCTCTGGCTGGCCGCGGCGGCACGCGTGCCCAGCGTCGAGATCCTGCAGGCGTTATTGGACGCTGGAGGGAATGCCGAGGTGCCGGCCGATGATGGTACTACCCCGCTGATGGCCGCGATGGGAATGGTGCAGAACGAGGCCAGACAGGCACCGGAAGACGAAGCGTTGAAACTGGTTGAGGTGCTGATGCGCCGAGATATCGATTTGGACGCCGTCGATCGGCGCGGCCGAACGGCCATGCACGGCGCGGCTAGGTTGGCTAAAAATCGATTCATTGAAGTACTGGCCAGCCATGGGGCCGAGGTGAGTGCGGCCGATGCTCGGGGGCTCACGCCCTTGGATGTAGGTACCGCTTCCCGTCCGTTGCACCCAACGACCGAGGCGCTTCTGCGCAACCTCGGTGCGGTCAGCGGCCGCGACGACGAGTCGCGCTGACGGCTGGACCGTCTGCGGCGATTCCACTTGAATCCAGGGCAAGGCTGATCCACATTTGGCACGTTCGTGACAAGCGGGAGCTGACGCTCCGAGGAGATAGCTATGACCAGGCGGATTCGCGTGTGTTGTGTGGGTGCGGTGTCGCTCGCGGTGGCGTTCGGTCTGGCGGCGATGGCGGGGAGTGCTGCTGGTGATGAGATCGGAGGCGTGGTCACCGGCGTGAGCGGGGCTGAGGCTGGTGTCTGGGTGATCGCTGAGACGACTGACTTCGACGCGTCCTTCCGCAAGATCGTCGTCACCGATGATCGAGGCCGTTATCTGGTGCCGGACCTGCCATCCGCGTCTTACGAGGTGTGGGTCCGCGGGTACGGGGTGCGGGACTCGGCGAAGGTCTCGGCCCAGCCTGGCGACGAGGTAGACCTCACGGTGGCGGAGGCGTCACCCGCCGAGGCGGCGGAGATCTATCCCGCCAACTACTGG
>DQEK01000282.1:0-2822 GCA_003533545.1 Acidobacteriota bacterium
ACCATCAGCGTCAGCAGCACGACAAACCCGGCGTACAACATGCGCTCCTTGAGCTGGACGCTGAAGTCGCGCCGCGCGATGCTCTCCAACCCGAGGATTGTGATGTGACCACCATCGAGAATAGGAATCGGGAGCAAGTTGAGAACACCGAGGTTGATGCTGATCATCGACATCAAACTAAACAGGGCGACCCAGCTGACCTGCGCCATGTCCCCGGACAACTGCGCGATCCCAATCGGCCCCATCAGCTGTGACACCGGTGTATCACGCGTGAACAGCCCGCCAACCGCCTGAAAAATCAACCCCGCAGACTCGTAGTTTTGCTGCACGCTCATCACAAACGCTTGGAACGGTCCTGGCTCGATAGTGCGCGTCTCAAAGGGGCTGAGTCCGACACCGATCAAGCCCACACCACCGACAAGCCTGGGGGTGACCCCCACGTCCAACCGCACACCGTCACGTCGGAGCCGCAGCGTCAGCGGAGCACCAGCGCTGCCATTGATCTTCTCCACCAGCGTTTGCATGGTCACGTCGACGCCCTCGACCGCCTCGATCACATCACCGACCAAAATACCGGCCTCGGCGGCAGCGGACGAATCCAGGCCTCCGACCGAGGCCACTTGCGGCGACACGGCTGGTGCAACACCCAGGTCACCGATGTTGTATCTCCCCTGTCCGGCCGGTGTGACCGTCACCGTCCGCACCCCTCCGTCGCCACGGAGCGTTACCTCGATCTCCCGGTCGGCCCGCGGACTCACGGCGTAGTCCAGTTCTTCCCAAGTATCCACGGTCCGCCCTGCGACACTGAGAATACGGTCGCCCGGACGGATGCCCGCGGCCGCGGCCGCCGAGGCTTCTGTCACCGACCCGACGACCGGAGGTTCGTCCAAGTAGACTGGCACCTCGGCACCCTGAAGAAGCACGATGGTCATGACCACCACCGCGAAGATGAGATTCATGGCCGGTCCGGCGAACAGAATCTGAAATCGCTGCCACTTCGTCTTGGACAAAAACTCGTCGTCTTTACCTTCGCCCTCGTCTCCAGTCTCTCCGCCCGCCATCTTCACGTAGCCTCCGAGCGGGATGGCGCAGATGCAGTAGACCGTATCGCCACGTTTGGTCTGGAACAGTTTCGGGCCAAACCCGATCGCAAACACCGGACAGCGGACGCCATGGTGCCGCGCCACAACAAAATGTCCGAGTTCGTGCACGAACACCAGCACGCCGAGCACGAACAAGAACGCGAGTAAGGACGTCATCGTCTCGATTGTAACTCGCTCACCAAGGCGCGTGAAAACTCCCTGGTTCGCGTATCCACCGACCGCACGTCGTCCAGCGTCGCCGGAGGTTCGCCCCCACGAGACTCCACGTCGTCGAGTGCCTGTTCGATAACGACCGGAATCGCAGTGAAGGGAATCACTTCACCGAGAAAGGCTTCGACCGCCACTTCGTTCGCAGCGTTGAGTGCCGCCGGCAACGCCGCACCGCCCCCCAACGCCCGATAAGCGAGGGACAGACACGGAAAGCGTGCCGTGTCCGGGCGTTCAAATTCCAGGGGACCACACGCCGCCAAGTCGAGCGTGGGTAGTCCGGTTTCCCACCGATCTGGATACGAGAATGCGTACTGGATGGGCAGGCGCATATCGGTGACGCCAAGCTGGGCAATTTGCGAGCCATCACAAAATTCGACCAGCGAATGGACCACCGATTGAGGATGCACGAGCACGTCAATCTGCTCCCCCGGCACGTCGAACAGCCACCGAGCTTCGATCACCTCAAGGCCCTTGTTCATCAGCGTCGCCGAATCAACCGTGATCTTCCGTCCCATACGCCAGGTGGGGTGCGCCAGTGCGTCAGTGGGGGTCACCCCGACCAGTCGCTCCGGTGCCCATTCCCGAAACGGACCACCGGATGCGGTCAGGATGAGGCGGTTTACCGCTGCCAGTGGGCGGCCGTGCAAACACTGGTGGATGGCGTTGTGCTCACTGTCGACCGGCAGGACCTGAACTCCGCGGCGCCTTGCGGCATCCATGACGAGAGCACCGGCCATCACCAGCACCTCCTTGTTCGCCAGCGCGATCGTCTTCCCCGCTTCAATCGCCGCGAACACGGCATCCAGCGCCGTCGTGCCAGTGGTGGCACACAACACCACATCCACATCGGGATGAGTGGCCGCTTCCCGCAGACCGCCAGCCCCGGACCACGAACTAACGCCGTCACCGGCTCCTGAGAGCCCCAGTCTGGACCGAACCGCCGCCAGCCCGTCGTCGTCCGCCAGCGCGATAACGCTGGGACGATGCTGCTCAACCTGTCGGACAAAGCGGTCCACGTTACGCCCGGCGGCCAGACAAACCACGTCGATGCGTTCCGGGTGAGCCGCGGCCACCGACAACGCGCTGCACCCAATGGAACCGGTCGATCCCAGAATGGCGATGCGGGTCACGCGGTCACCGCTCTGGTCACTCATTCGCTCCCATCAACTGAAGAAAGATGTAGAAGCCGGGTGCCGCGAACAAGAGGCCGTCGATACGGTCGAGCATCCCACCGTGGCCAGGAATCAACCCCGAGGCATCCTTGACCCCAGCGGCCCGCTTAAGTTGCGACTCAAAGAGATCACCAGCGATTCCGAGCCCGACCAAGACGACACCGAGAAGCACACGTTGCAACACCGTCGTGCGCCCGAGCGCCAACTCGCCGGCGATTAGCATTAATCCAACGCCGACAATGACTCCACAACACGCCCCTTCGACGGTCTTCTTGGGACTAATGGCCGGTGCCAGCGGTGTTCGACCAAACGCCCGTCCACCGTAATACTGGGCGGT
>DQEK01000282.1:3210-15008 GCA_003533545.1 Acidobacteriota bacterium
ACATGTACCGCCACCAGCGCACCGATGGGCAAACCGAGATACAGAAGTGGAAACAGCGATCCGGCAACGTCCAGTAATGTCCGGCCATGGCCCCGAGCCGGAGTTAGACTCACAATAGCGATGGTGAGCCCGGCGGCCATGAGCACGACCGCAGTGGCACCGTAGGGGACCGCCGCTACCGTGGCGGCCGCACCAACAAGGGGAACACCCGTCGACAACCGGGCGCCGAGGGACGAGGCCAGTGCGGCGTACTCGAGGAACGCCAGTACCAGCACTGCCTCAGCCAGCACCAACGTCACCATCGGTGGCAGGAACCAGACCGTGCCGAACACCAACGGCAGAAGTACCAGGGCGCTGAACACTCGGGCCATGCGCTCAGGTCAGTGTCCGGCGATCGCTGGCTGGGCGATGCCACCGTAACGCCGATCACGTTTCTGGTAATCCAGAATCGCCTCAAGCAGGTGGCGGGCCCGAAAGTCCGGCCAGAGCGTCTCAGTGACCCAGATCTCTGAGTATGCGATCTGCCACAGCAAAAAATTGCTCACACGCATCTCACCGCTCGTGCGAATGAGTAAATCTGGATCGGGCTGCCCGGCGGTATAGAGCCATTCGCTGAACTGCCGTTCATCGAGCTCAGACGACGGCAGCCCAGCGTCGATCGCGCGACGTGCGGCGTCGACTATCTCAGCCCGTCCCCCATAGTTGAGCGCGATGTTGAACACCATACCGTGGTTGCCATCCGTGCGTGCCTGTGCGACCTCAAGTTCCCGTCGAACGTCCGGTGGCAACTCCTCGTAGTGCCCGAGCACCCGCAACCGAATGTTGTTCGACAGCAGGGTCCGAAGCTCAACGCGCAGATACCGCTTGAGTAGCTCCATCAGCACAGACACTTCCGCCGCGGGCCGTTTCCAGTTCTCAACAGAGAAGGCGTAGAGTGTCAACACGTCGAACCCGAGTCGCGCCGATGTTTCGACGACATCGCGGACTGCATCAATTCCAGCCCGGTGTCCCTCCACTCGGGGAAGGTGTCGCTCGGCAGCCCAGCGGCCGTTCCCATCCATAATGACCGCCACGTGCGCCGGCAGCCGATCAAAGTCGACCCGACGGGCGAGCAACTCCTCCCGAGAACCAGCGGACACCCAGGTCAGTACGTCGTCCAGACTCATTGGCCTACCGGGTTGTTCCGTGAGGGGAAAACTGTTTCGAAAAAGTCCCTAACGTGTGCCCCGCGCCCAGCTGCGCAGCTGCCTCGACACACAGAAATGCCATCTGAACTCCCGATCATGCCCCTAACTCACTATGATACAAGCTGTTAGCGCGTCATTCAAGGTTCGCCACTCACGGTGAAATTCCAGGCCAGCGTGAGACATGCTTGCTACCTCGCTGACCAATAGGAGCGGGAAAAGTAGACCGACGGTATCCAAAAAGGGAAGCAGCGCCGTTCGGCCCGGCGAAACCTTTCTGGCGTTCACCCTGGGGCGACAGGAGGGACTGACGCATAGTCGACCTTCACAAGAAACAGTCCCTGCGGCGGTGCGGTTTGACCTGCATCGGACCGTTCGCCGGTCTTAAGCGCTCGCTCCACATCCTCTATCCCCCGATGGCCACGGCCAACCTCCGTAAGGGTGCCCACAATGATCCGCACCATGTGGCGGAGAAAACCGTTGCCGCGCACTTCCACGGTCGTGACATCGCCGCCCAACCCTTCATCGACCGCACCCGGGTCGGCCGCGGGCCCATCTACCCTGACGGTCCACAAGCGTCTGACGGTAGTTTTCACCGAACTGCCGGTGGCCTGGAAAGCTGCGAAATCATGTTCCCCAACTAGCCCGCAAGCGGCTTTCGCCATCAAGCCATGGTCAAGAGGTTCGACTACCTGCCACCCATAGCGTCGACGGAACGGGCTCGAGAGAACACCATGCAGAATCCGGTAGCGGTAGGTTTTAGCAACGGCTTCGCGCTGCGCATGAAACGTGTCAGCCACGACGTCGGCAGAAATCACACGGATGTCGGCTGGCAATCTAGCGTTCACGGCGCGAACCAGCGCCGTCGGACCGATGTCCTGCACGAGCCGCACCCCAGCTACCTGTGCTAGGGCATGGACACCAGCATCGGTCCGGCCGGCCCCGACCACGGGCACGGCACATTTCTCGATCTCACCCAGCGCTGACTCCAGACAACCCTGGATCGACGGTCCGTTCGGCTGCCGTTGCCATCCCACGTATGCCGAACCCTCGTAAGCGAGGGTAAGTTTCAGAGTAGGCATGGCCAACGAAATACAGGGACGTCCGGCAGATGACGCGCCGCCCCTATTAGGAGGCACGCTGTGCGGTCACGTGTTGGCGCGAGACCCGGGCTTGGTAAGAGACTCGCCCGCTGCGCACTGCGGGCACTCGGTGACTTCGTACGCGGGAAGCGACATGCGGACCAGTGCATCGAACGGCACCTCGAATCGAACTGGCTCCTCGCCTCGATCGATGATGGCCGCGGCACCCACCACCGCGCCACCAGCCTCGGCCGCGACGTCGATCGTCTCACGTGTCGAGCCGCCGGTAGTCACCACATCTTCGACCACCAGCACCCGTTCGCCCTGCTCGAGATAGAACCCTCGGCGAAGCGTCAGCTGACCGTCCCGGCGCTCAGCGAACACCGCGCGGACGCCTAGGCTGCGGGCCACTTCGTGCCCGATGATTACGCCCCCCAGCGCCGGTGACAGCACGACCGCAGGCTGAAGCGGCGCCACCCGCTCAGCCAATGCACGCCCGAGCGTCTCGGCATGCTCAGGGTATTGCAGAACCCGTGCGCATTGGAGATAGCCGGCACTGTGGAGACCAGAGGAAAGCTGAAAATGCCCCTCCAAAAACCCTTCGCACCGCCGGAACAACTCGAGCACTGATATCGAATCCATAACCAAACCGGCGGGTCGCGCGCCGAGTTCAGAGTATACAGGTGAAGCAGAGGCCCCCCCGCGCTGAAACGGACGGCGCGCGTCGATCTTCGATTTTGGCCCGCTGCGAAGGGTCCCGGGGACTGCTAACGAAGTGGGCAACCTCAAACCGGCGAGGGCAACACGTCCTACTTGGCCCTGGGTAGGACTCCCTGTCGTTGTACACTCGCGACTGTGCCGAAGGTGTCGGTGGTCGTCATCTCGCTGAACGAGGCGTCGAACATCGACGACGCGCTTGGCTCCGTCGACTGGGCGGACGAGATCGTGGTCGTCGACAGTGGCAGTGTCGACGACACTCTCGAACGAGCCCGACGGCATACGGACCGCGTCAGCCATCACACCTGGACCGGATATGGCGCCCAAAAAGACCATGCGACGCGCCTGGCAAGCCACGACTGGGTCCTGTCGATCGACGCCGATGAACAGGTGTCGCCAGAACTCGCGACGGAGATTAAATCTGTGCTGGAGCACGAGCCGCCGCACGGCGGTTACCGGATCCCACGAATGACTCGATATCTCGGTACATGGATCCGGACCACCGATTGGTACCCCGACTATCAGCTGCGGTTGTACGACCGCCGGAAAGCCCACTGGAGCAACGACTCAGTGCACGAATCGGTCCACGTCGATGGTTCAATCGGCACACTGACCCAAGACATCCACCATCACCCCTATCGAGACCTCTCGGATCACGTCGAGACGATTAACCGTTACACCAGCCTTGCGGCCGAACAATTGCGGGACAACGGGCGACGCGCTCGCCTACTTGAACTCCTGCTGCTTCCCGCCGGAGCGTTCGTTCGGAATTACCTGCTCCATCGCGGTTGTCTACAGGGCGCGTCTGGGCTCCTGGTGTCTCTAATGAACAGCTACTACGTATTTCTGAAATACGCGAAACTACGGGAGCTCGCCGGCCGGCGGTCTGACGAACGTTAGACGATGTTTTCCCTCCACGTGGACACGGCGCGCACCTGGCGGGGCGGACAGAATCAGGTTCTACTGACAGTCCTCGGTCTTCGCGCGCGCGGTCATCGGACAGCGCTCGTCGCCCATCCAGACGGCGAGTTATACCGCCGCGCCTCCGACATCCCAGACTTGATTCCGATCGCGGTCTCCGGCGAAGTCGACTTCCCGGCTGCGTGGAAACTCTCGCGAGTGCTTCGGGCGATGCGTCCGGCGGTAGTCCACGCGCACGATGCCCATGCGGTCGCGATGGTGGCACTCGCGCGTTCGATGGCCCCGCACAGACCGCGACCTCAGCTCGTAGTCTCCCGGCGGGTTGATTTCCACGTCCGACGCAATGCGTTTTCCCGGTGGAAATATGCCCAAGTTGATCGTTTTCTCTGCGCATCTGACGCTGTTCGATCCATGTTGACCGACGATGGCGTACCTTCCGAATGCACCGAGACAGTGCACGACGGCGTCGACCTCGATCGCGTAGCCGCAGCGCGAAAGCTGGACGTCCGAGCGGACCTGGGCCTGGCTCGGAGCACCTTACTAGTCGGTAACGTCGCTGCGTTGGTCCCCCACAAGGGTCACCGATATCTGATCGAAGCGGCCGCCACCGTGGTCCGTCGTGTGCCAGACGCCCGCTTCATCATCGTAGGTGAAGGAGAGCTAGAAACAGCTCTTAAGCAACAGGTGAAGGATCTCCATCTTGAACGCCAGGTCCTGCTGACTGGATTTCGTCCAGACGCACTCTCGCTTCAGATGGACTTCGATCTTTTTGCGATGAGTTCGGTGACGGAAGGTATGGGGTCGTCACTACTGGATGCCATGGCTATGGGACAAGCCACCGTGGCGACACGTGCCGGAGGCATTCCCGAGGTGATTGTCGATGGCCACACGGGCGTGCTCGTGCCGACACGTGACGCCCCCGGCCTCGCCTCTGCGATCGTGAGGCTACTTGAGGAACCCAACCGACGAACCAGGCTCGGGGCAGCCGGATGCGAGCGGGCGCGGGAGTGCTTCAGCGTCGAACAAATGGTCCAACGGACGATTGACGCCTACGACCACCTGGCCGACACACCCCGCGCAAGGGACAGTGATCGTCCCGCTTCGGCTGGTTGAACCCGCACGCGTCCATCATCCCCAGATGACAGAGAGAATAGTCGTAACGAACCGGGTCCTGCGGGTCGAGGGCGCGGAGCGATTCGGTGATCTCGCTAGCCATTCCCCACCCGGGGCTTCGGTAACGCGTTAGTCCGAGACACCGGCCAACCCGGGCCACGTGCGTGTCGAGTGGTATGACAAGTTTTGAGGCTGGCAACCCTGACCAGAGCCCAAGATCGACCGCGTCTCGGCGCACCATCCAACGAAGAAACAGGTTCAACCGTTTGCATGCGCTGCCACCGTCTGGCCTCGGGAAAAAGTAGTGCACCCCACGCCGCTCGTCCCCACCGCCGTAGACCCCCGCCAGGTCGACCGCTCGAGCCCGCTCACAGAATCGGTTTAGTGCCGGCCCGACGTCGGGGTCTGTGGTGGTGTATCCGGCGAGAAGAAACGACTCAATCGAACCTGCTTCGACGATGATTCGCTGCAGAATCGAGAGTAGGGCGACTAGGTCAACCCCACGAACCCACCGATGCAGTAATGTCCGGAATGCATCTGCGTCGGCCATCGGGTCGAATCCCCGTACAAAAGCAGCGGGACGGGGTCCGAGCACAGCCAGCAGTGCCTCGATCGAATCCATTACACTGGCCACACGACCGAAGGCTAAAGCCGACGCACAGAACGCGACGACTTCCCGGTCGTCGGGGGCATCGTAGCGGCGCACGACGTGCACCGGATCCACCGCTGATTCCGTGTGATTAAAGGCCTGGTAGAGACGTTCGAGCGGCTCTTTCAGCGAGCGCAAAACCGATGCCGACGGTCGTGGTCGGCGTGGAACGGCGGGGCGACGGCGCAGACGATCAGCGGACACCCGTGAACACGCGCGCGTCGGCCACGGCTTCGTTGACATACGCGGTTCGGCCGCCAACAATCGTCGCCATCACGCCCCCCCGCAGCGACCAACCGTCGAACGGCGTATTGCGCCCCAGCGATCGAAAGGTCCGCGCGTTGACCGTAACCGGAAGGTCTGGGGCCAGCACCGTGATGTCGGCCGGCGCCCCGACAGTCAGCGCACCGCCGGGCACACCGAGAATTCTAGCGGGGTTCACGGACAAGACCTCTACCAAACGCCCCAGCGTCACGTGTCCAGCATGCACGAGCCGGTCAAGGCATACCGACAGAGCCGTCTCAAGACCGATGACACCGAACGGCGCTCGGTCGAACTCTGCCTGCTTCTCGTCATAATGGTGCGGCGCGTGGTCAGTTGCGATGCAATCGATGGTACCGTCTCGCAATCCCTCCACCAACGCCGCCACGTCGGCCAGCTCTCGTAAAGGGGGGTTCGTTTTGTGATTCGTATCATACGTCGCGAGTTGCTCGTCCGTCAGAGTGAGATGGTGCGGAGTCACTTCGCAGGTAACCGCAACCCCCCGTTCCTTGCCGGCTCGGACGGCACGCAGCGCCCCCCGCGTGCTCAAATGGGCCAGATGCACCGGTGAACCCGTCAATTCGCTCAGCGCGATGTCACGCTCAACGACGATCTCCTCAGCCGCGGCTGGCCAACCACGCAAACCTAATACCCCTGCGTGGTATCCCTCGTGGGCCACGCCGTCCCCAACCAGCACCGCGTCTTCGCAATGGTCAATGACCGGCATGTCGAACATCGAGGCATATTCAAGCGCGCGGCGCATAACCAACGCGTTGGCAACCGACTTTCCGTCGTCGGAAACGGCCACGCATCCGGCGGCGTGCAATTCACCGATCTCAGCCAATTGTTCGCCAGCCTGCCCCCTGGTCACCGCACCGACTGGATAGACACGCGCCAGCCCCGCCGCGTCGGCCTTAGCGAGAATCAACTGAGTAACCCCAGCGTCATCGTTGACTGGACGGGTGTTCGGCATGCACGCAACGGCCGTGAACCCGCCCGCAACGGCGGCCGCAACGCCGGTAGCTACCGTCTCTTTATATTCGTGACCGGGCTCGCGGAGGTGGGCATGCATGTCAATGAAACCAGGACAGATCACCGCGCCTCCAGGCACATTGACAACAGCGGCATCGCCCTGGTGCTGGGCCTGGTCACCGATGCTGGCAACGCATCCAGCTTCGATCAACACGTCGATGCGCTCGTCAAGCCCGTTGACGGGATCGACAACTCGTCCTCCTCGGAGCAACGTCCTTCTATTCTCGGACACTTGTTCTCTAAGAGTGCGCTTACTGCACTCCACCCGCCAGCAGGTAGAGCACCGCCATCCGCACAGCCACCCCATTGGCCACCTGATCGAGAATCACGGAATACGGCCCATCAGCGACCTCGGAAGCAATCTCCACCCCACGATTCAATGGCCCCGGGTGCATGATGATGGCGTCGGTTTCCGCGCGACTCAACCGTTCCGGTGTCATCCCGAAAAGTCGAAAATACTCACGCCGCGAGGGAAAGAAGTAACCATCCATTCGCTCCAACTGAATTCGGAGCAACATGATTACGTCAGCGCCCTCAACGGCCTCGTCGATTGAGTTCGTGACACGCACTCCCAGCCGACTCATGCCCGGAAGCATCATCGTCGCTGGACCGCACACGCAGACATCGGCTCCCAACAAACGGAGCAACAATACGTTCGATCGAAGCACCCGACTGTGCAGTAGGTCACCAATTATCGACACCTTCAATCCGGCGATCTTGCCCTTACGCTCACGAATGGTGAGCGCGTCAAGCAACGCCTGGGTCGGATGCTCGTGCATGCCATCTCCGGCATTGATCACGCGAGCTTTGCAGAGACGGCCCACGAGGTGCCCTGCACCCGCCGAGGCGTGCCGGACAACGATCATGTCCGGGGCCATGGCCTCGAGGTTGAGCACCGTGTCCGCCAGTGTCTCGCCCTTGGCTACGCTCGATCCGTTGGCCGCGATGTTAACAGTGTCGGCACTGAGACGCTTCTGGGCCACCTCGAACGAGGTACGGGTACGAGTGCTTGCCTCGAAAAAGAGATTCAGTACGGTTCTGCCACGTAACGCTGGCACCTTCTTGATCGACCGCGTACCGACCTCTTTCATCGCCTCAGCTGTATCGAGAATCAGCAAGATCTCGTCGGCGGACAGGTCAGCAATGCTAAGCAGATCCTTAGTACGTAACCGGGGCACCTCGTCGAGTAGACCGGGTGCGACACTGACCGGGGTCTTTGGAACGTCTGCAACTCCCCGATGCGGATTAACCGTCGAGGGCATCGGCAATCACCACTTCGTCAAATTCCTCGACTTCCTTGAGTCGAACTTGGACGCTCTGACTCAGCGAGGTCGGAAGATTCTTGCCCACATAGTCTGCTTTGATGGGCAGCTCACGGTGCCCTCGGTCGACCAACACAGCGAGCTCGATGGCTCGGGGACGCCCGAAGTCAATAAGCGCATCAAAGGCCGCGCGAACCGTCCGCCCGGTGTACAACACGTCATCAACCAGCAAAATGCGGAGGTCATCAATCGAAAAGTCGATTTCCGTTTTTCGAAGCACTGGTTGCGGCCCGACCGGATGCCGCATCAGGTCGTCTCGGTACAACGTGATGTCGAGCACGCCGGTAGGTACGGTGGTGCCGGTGATGTCATGCAGCACCGTCGAGAGCCGGCGCGCAATCGGAACACCTCGTGTGCGAATGCCGATCAACGCAAGTTCCTCAAGGGTGGAGTGACGTTCGACCACCTCGTGTGCGATCCGAGTGATAGTTCGGGCGACCTGATCGGCGACCATCACTGCCGGCATGTTCCCTCCGGACGAACGGCGCACAGGGCGCAGCCCTCACCCGAGATGCCACACCGGCACGAAGGGCGGTCACCGATATTGGGTAGAGAAAGTGTCTGGACCGGCACGTTTAGACCTCTTTGCGACCTCTCGGGGCCAGCATTAAAGAAGCACCCACTATCTTAGTGTCGAGGCAACCCAGATCGCAACCCGATCGCTGCGATGGGCCGACGAAGACCAAGCCGGACAGCGCAGTGGGAGAACCACTGGCGCCGCTAGAATCACGGTTGGAGGTGATCGCCAGCGGCGCGGGTCCCCGCTAACCCATCGGGTATACTCGCCTGGGTATGCCGGTCGATGTCGAAGCGGTCATCCTCTCAAACACGAAGCTTTCGTCCGAGTACAACGTGGTCGCACTGGCCGCGCCCCAAATCGCCGAACCGGCTCAAGCCGGCCAGTTCGTAATGGTGAAGGTCACGGTCCGAGACGACCCATTACTTCGACGGCCGTTCTCAGTTTTCGAGATCCTGCGGGACGACGCGGCGCATGTCACGGGATTGTCGCTGCTAAATAAGCAGATCGGAGTGACGACGCGTGCGCTCTATCAACTCCGCGCCGGTGATCGTGTGCGCTGCCTCGGACCACTCGGCCGACCGTTCTCTCTGGCGACCGTCAATGAGCAAGCGTGGCTCGTAGCGGGGGGGGTAGGACTAGCGCCCTTCGCCACCCTCGCCGCTACCTTGCGCGCACGCCAGATCGAAACGACGCTCTTCTACGGGAGTCAGACCGCCAAGGACCTCTTCCACCTAGACGCGTTCCGCGCACTCGGCGTCGAACTGCGGCTGTCGACCGACGACGGCAGCCGAGGCGATCACGGCGACGTGACCATACCGTTGCGCCGGGCACTCACCGAAATCGCCCCGACAATACCTGTCCGGATATATGCGTGCGGTCCGACCCCAATGATGCACGCGGTAACTGAGCTCGCCGCGTCTCATGGACGTGCAACTGAGGTCTCGCTCGAGCAGGTCATGGGATGCGGACTCGGGGGCTGCTACAGCTGTGTCGTACCGATACGACAACACGATACGCACCACTTCGTGCGGTCGTGTCTCGAAGGACCAGTCTTCGACGGTGGGTCCGTCATTTGGGAGCACCTTGGCTAACCTGTCCGTACAGATCGGCCCACTGCAACTCACCAACCCGTTTATCGCGGCTAGTGGTTGCTTCGGGTACGGCGTCGAGTACGCCGACATCGTTGACCTCTCCCAGCTGGGAGGTGTCGCCGTTAAGGGATTGTTTCTTGAGGAACGTGAAGGCCACCCGCCGGCGCGTATCGTGGAAACCCCGAGCGGCATGCTGAACGCGATCGGCCTGCAGGGAATCGGCGTACACCGATTCGTGGCCGAGAAACTACCGCAGCTACGGGACCGCGGCGCGGTCGTCATCGCCAACATCTGCGGGTCCACAATCGACGAGTATGCCGACATCGCGCGCATACTTGACGCCGCTGACGGCGTGGGCGCCATCGAACTAAATATTTCATGCCCCAACATCAAGAAGGGCGGAATGATGTTTGGCTGCTCGCTGCAAGGCACCCACGATGTGGTCTCTGCCGTGCGCCGGGTCACTCAACTACCACTGATCCCAAAGCTCACCCCGAACGTCACCGACGTGGCCGCATTCGCCGTCGCCGCTCAAGACGCCGGTTCGGACGCGGTTTCGCTGGTCAACACCTTCCTAGCAATGGCGATCGACGTGGAAACACGTCGTCCAAAATTGTCCAACATCGTGGGCGGGCTGAGTGGGCCTGCTATCAGACCGATCGCCGTGCGTATGGTGCACGAATGCCGACAGGCGGTGGACCTACCGATTATCGGAATGGGGGGCATCATGACCGCCGAGGACGCGCTCGAATTCATCATCGCTGGAGCGAGCGCGGTGCAGGTGGGCACTGCGAATTTTGTGGACCCATTCATCTGGGGCAAGCTCACAACCGGACTGACGGACTATCTCCAGCGCCATGATCTTTCCAACGTGGCCGAACTCGTGGGCACGCTCGACGCGGGCAAGGGAGACACGATGTGGACCAGCTCCTAGTCGCACTCGATGTCGACAACCGGGACCGGGCGCTCCAGCTGGCTGACCAGCTTCGTGACGTCGCGGGTGGCTTCAAGATAGGCAGCCGGTTGTTCACCAGCGAAGGTCCGGCACTAGTCTCGGCCCTGGTAGAACGCGGTGACCACGTTTTCCTGGACCTCAAGTACCACGATATCCCAACAGTCGTTGCTCAAGCCGTCCTAGCCGCTGCCCGTCTCGGCGCCTGGATGCTCACCGTCCATGCCGCGGGTGGCCGGTCGATGCTCGAAGCTGCTGCGGATGCGGCAAGAAGAACCGACCACACGCCGCTTATTGTCGGGGTCACAGTGCTGACGAGCCTTGACTCCACGGATTTGGCCGCCGTCGGGGTTCGCCGTGAGCTGCCCGCACAAGTGGAGGCGTTGGCCGAGCTGGCGACGACGGCAGGCTTGGACGGCATCGTCGCCTCCCCACGGGAGGTGACGCGCTTGCGTAAGAAGCTCGGCTCGGAACCGCTCATCGTAGCCCCCGGCATTCGAGACGGAGCCGGAGCGGAATCGAGTGCGAGTGGTGGAGATGACCAAGCGCGTACGCTCAGCGCAGGAGAGGCGCTAGCCGCCGGTGCGAGCTACCTTGTGGTGGGGCGACCAATCATCTCGGCCCAGGACCCGCCGGAAGCCGCACGGGCAATCGTGCGCGGGCTCGAAAAAACAGCGTCGAAATCGTAGTAACACGGGTATGCAACTCATCCTTTACACACGACCCGGGTGTCATCTCTGCGACGACATCAAAGAGATTCTAGCCAGCGTCAGAAAAGTCGAACCGTTCGAGCTCCGCGAGATCGACATCTCGACAGACCCCGCGCTTGAGCGGCGCTACGGCCGAGATATCCCAGTGTTGCTGATCAATGACGCCGAAGCCGCGCGCCATCGAATCGACGAGCGGGAACTACTGAGGAAACTGAAGGACGAACGCGCGCCGTGAAACGCGTGC
>DQEK01000282.1:15404-15841 GCA_003533545.1 Acidobacteriota bacterium
CTGCTACTTCGTGGTCACGACGAACGCGCCGCGCCGGTTGCGCGACCAGCAGCCTTCATGCTGGTCAGTGCAGACCGGTGACTCTTCACCGCGGCTAACGGTCGCGATCCTATTCCCCGCGATCCCGAGACTGACGAGATAATCTCTGACCGCAGCTGCACGCCGTTCACCGAGGGCGAGGTTGTACTCGTTGGTTCCACGATCGTCACAATGACCTTCTACAGTCACCCGTGTGCTCGCCCAGCGACGCATCCAGTCGGCATTACGTGACAGCGCCGTACGACCCGCTGCCAACAGTTCGGACTGGTCAAGATCGAAGAAGACCGAGTCCAGCGGAGACGTGCTGTTCAGCTCATCCAGAGACATCCGCGCAAACAACTCCTCCTCCGTCAGCGGCGCCGGCGGTGCTGGCTCCGGCGGCGGTGGTGGTGGCGGCG
>DQEK01000282.1:16160-16461 GCA_003533545.1 Acidobacteriota bacterium
GGCGGCGGCGGGGGTGGCGGCGGCGGCGGCGGCTGTGTTGTTGGTGCGGGTGGCGGTGGTGGTGGTGGTGGCTCTGGCGGTGGGTTATCCGAGCAACCTGCGGCGCCCAGTCCGAGCACCAAACTCAGGCAGACAGCGGGGAGAAAACTATATCGGGACTTCATTTTCGGTGTCTCCTGTCTCAACGCTTCAGACGGGCTCCCTAGCGCGTCCGGACCACACCCTACTCGGAGCGTACGCTTGAGCGGAAGGCTGAAGCTTACAAAGTAACGCTGAAATCTGTCAAATTATAGTATTTTCA
>DQEK01000193.1:0-8916 GCA_003533545.1 Acidobacteriota bacterium
TCGGACAGATAAGCTTCAAATGCCTCTTGGTCCTTTTCTGCTGCCTGACTGTCCCGTTTCGGCATCAGGCAGTCCTTAGCCCGTTGCACGATCACCACGCGACGCGGCGCCATCATCGGAAACATGCGAGCCGCCTCAATCACTGCCCCCAATGTGACTTTGTCGTCTCCGCCATCGAATCGATCGACATTGAAGGGCCGAAGTCCTTCTTCTATCAATTCCTCAAACGCGTTAGCCGTCTCCGCCATCTCGGTAGCGTCGTCGCCAACAATCAAATAAACGGGCGCTGGGTTACCCTGACTGAACTGCTCAAGTGCATCGCCCGGAGACATAGGGTGCATGAAAAATCTGTCTAATGCAGTAGGGTCAGAACGCTTCGAGTATCGAACTAACAACCGTCGTCGCAAAGTCACGAGCGACACGTTCGACAGCGTTAGATTGCTGGCCGAAAAACGTACTTGCGTCAAGTTCCCCGCCGGTGCCAGACGCGACCTCGTACTCGTCACTAAACGTCAGCTGCTGGCCGACCAGTATTTCGCCCGTCGTAAGATCACGGAACTCGATGGCAGCCTGGAGCGTGAAAATGTAACGGGACGCCTGCTGCTGCGCGGTGAACGTCGCCGGTGTAATCGAGATATTGTTGATGGTCCCAGCGAGCACCGCATCAACGCCCGTGTCAGTGGCAATTACTCGATACGAACCACGGCCGATGAACTCAGTGCGGACTTCCTGCGTCAATGCTTGTTCAATTTCGAAGATCGTCGTGGTGTTCTCAAACATCGGCACGCCGATCGTCTGAATGTAATCCGGTAGAAACGCCCCCCGGCCCGCCAGTGTGTAACCACAACCACAGTTAACCAGAATAGCGACTGCAACACATGCGAAACCAAGCGGTCCGGTCTGCTGTCGATTGTTCATCACTCGGGCTCCGTCCTCGCTGTTCGGCGTCACGCCGTTACGACATTGACTAGTTTCCGCTTGACGACCACGACGCGGACGATTTCTTTCCCCTTCGTGTGCAGCTGCACACTGGGTTCAGCCAACGCCGTGGCACGAAGGTCCTCATCAGAAACGTCAGAGGCTACCGGCAACCGCGCACGCAACTTTCCGTTGACCTGAACCGGCACGACAAGAGCATCATCCTTCGCCACGATCGGGTCGCACTCCGGCCAATCAGCGGTAATCACGCCACCTGGGTGCCCCAGCTGCTCCCAGAGTTCCTCGCTTAGATGCGGCGTGAACGGTGCAAGCATCAAAACCAGCGTGTCGACCGCCTCGGCGAGCACAGCCCGAGTTTGAACCGCTACCACCGTGCCGAATTCTTCTGCACGATTCACGGAACGAGGCGCAAGATTATGCTGGTCACAAAACAGATACAGCTCGTTCACCAACTCCATAAGCGCCGACACGGCAGTATTGAGGTGCACTCGAGGATCGAGATCCGCCGAAACTCGGCGAATCGACTGATGCGTCTTCCGTCGCAGGGCACGGTGATCATCATCCAACCGCAACGTCGCCAAATCAGGCCGAGATACCTGGTCCACCACCGGACATACCGCCGTCACTAGCCGCCAAACCCGCGTAAGGAAACGATAACTCCCTTCCAACCCAGCGTCAGTCCATTCGAGTTCCTTCTCAGGCGGGGCCACGAAAGTTTCATAGAGACGAAGCGCGTCAGCGCCGTACCTACCAATCATCTCGTCAGGGTCAACGACATTCCCTTTCGATTTCGACATCACCGCGCCATCCCGCAACACCATCCCCTGCGTCAACAGACGCGTGAAGGGCTCGTCGTGACTTATCTGTCCGAGATCCTTGAAGACCTTGCAGAAAAACCGAGAGTAAATCAGGTGGAGAATAGCGTGCTCTACCCCACCAATATAGAAATCTACCGGCGTCCAGTAATCGACCCGATCCGGGTCGAACGGCTGAGTTTCGTTGTCAGCATCGCAGTAGCGATAAAAATACCAAGACGAGTCAACAAACGTGTCCATGGTGTCGGTCTCCCGACGAGCGGGGCCCTGGCACGAAGGACAGGAGGTGTTGACAAACTCCGGAATTTGGGCGAGCGGAGAATCGCCGCGCCCCGTGAACTCGTCGACCGCGGGCAACTCGACGGGCAGGTCCTCATACGGCACCGGCTGCTGCCCGCAGGTATCACAATGGATGATGGGAATGGGGGTGCCCCAGTAACGCTGTCGCGAGATACCCCAGTCCTTGAGCCGGAACTGCACTTCCGGCCTACCTACGCCCTTAGACTCTGCGGCCAGAGCCATGAATGCTGCGGCCCCCTCGGTCGAACGCCCCGTGAATTCACCCGAGTTGACCAGCCGACCAGGTCCGGCATAGGCCTCTTCCATCGAAGCACCATCAAGGGGAATCATTTCCACACCCGTCTCGGGTTGGATAACCACCTCCACTGGCAACTGATACTTTCGTGCGAACTCAAAATCTCGTTGGTCGTGCGCCGGCACTGCCATGACCGCACCCGTGCCATATTCGGCGAGCACAAAATTTGCGATCCAGACCGGGACAGACTGACCGGTGAACGGGTTGATCGCCGTACGTCCCGTATCGAAGCCTTCCTTCTCAACCGCACCCGTGAGCCGGTCAGTACGATCCTGAGAACGAAACTGCTGAACTCGTTTGAGAAACGCTGCCGCGTCCGACGCTTCATCGGCGAAACGGTCGACCAGTGGATGCTCAGGCGCGAGCATCACGAACGTCGCCCCACAGATGGTATCGATCCGAGTCGTGAACACTTCAATGTCGATCGACTCAGCCCCCTCGTCTCCCACATCGACCGAAAACCTGACCCTCGCCCCCTCAGAGCGTCCGATCCAGTTACGCTGCATCGTGAGAACTTTATCGGGCCACTCGTCCAGCCCGCCGATCCCGTCTAGTAGGGCATCCGCGTACTGGGTGATCCGCAAGAACCATTGTTCAAGGTCTCTCGGCTCCACGACCGAACCACATCGCCAGCAACCGCCCTCAACAACCTGCTCGTTGGCAAGCACCGTCGAACACCCTGGACACCAGTTGACGGTCGAACGACGTCGATAAGCGATGTCCCGCTCGAACATCTTCAAAAAAAGCCATTGGTTCCACTTGTAGTAACTCGCGTCACAAGTTGCCAACTCCCGGTCCCAGGCATAGCTAATGCCCAAACGCTGTAGTTGACCCTTCATGTGAGCGATGTTCTCTCGGGTCCAAATCTCGGGATGAGACTTGTGTTTGATGGCGGCGTTCTCAGCCGGCAAGCCGAACGCGTCCCATCCAAACGGATGCAACACGTTGAAGCCACGCATCCGTTTCATTCGAGCAATAACATCGCCGATCATGTAATTCCTCACGTGTCCCACGTGGGCATGACCGGACGGATACGCGAACATAACGAGGCAGTAATACTTCGGCCGACCGGGCTCCTCGCGCACCTCGAAGACGCGTTGGTCAGTCCAGCGTCGTTGCCACTTCTGCTCGATGAACTTCGGGTTGTAGTCGGACACGATGCTTGCTGCCGGCTGTCAGAGAAAAACGGGAGGGCGACGGGGTCGATTATACCAGTCGTCCGTATTTAGCAACCGGAAGGGATTCGCTGGCGGTTAACCGAACACCATCGGCCACTGTGGCTCAAGCGCTCGCTGCACTGCCGGAATCACACGACTGGCACGATCGGTATCCCCGACGATCTCAGAACCGAACACCGGCGTTCCCCGAGCGAACTGTTTCACAGTCAACGACAAGCACTCCTCAAGTACAGTCAGGTCGTAACCACCTTCGGTGACGGCGGCGAGTCGCCCCTCACAGCAGGTGTCCGCGAGCTGCTGGACATGCGCGGTCATGGTCGCATACCCGGCGGTCGACAGCTTCATCCCGCCCAACGGATCCTCCGCGTGCGCATCATAGCCAGCCGACAGGAGAATCAGGTGAGGACCAAAGGCTCGTACCACCGGTATAACAACCTCTCGCATTGCAAGATCGTAGTCCGCGTCGCCGGCACCAGCCTCAAGGGGAACGTTCAGGGTGAACCCGGTCCCCACGCCACGGCCCGTATCGGTCACCGATCCCGTCCCTGGATAGAAAGGGAATTGGTGTAGCGAGGCGTAGAGGACACCGGGGTCGTCATAGAACATCCACTGGGTACCGTTACCATGATGCACGTCGTAATCAATCACCGCGACACGTTCGCAACCCGCCGCGCGGGCAGCGGCAGCCGCTACGGCAACGCTGTTGAAGAGGCAAAATCCCATCGCACGGTCCCGTTCTGCGTGATGACCAGGAGGTCGGACGAACGCCATAGCCGCCCCTCCTCGACCAAGGCTGTGCTCGACCGTACCGACCGCGGCTCCGGCTGCGTGAAGCGCAATGTCGTAGGAATCAGCAGAAGTGTACGTGTCAGCGTCCAGGCGAAATCGCCTTCCCGCGGTCTCAGCAATCTGGTCGATGTAGTCTCCGCTGTGCACCCGCGCGAGTTCCTCCCGTGTCGCGCGCCGTGGCGATTCGACCGCACCCCCTGTCTCACGCCACTTTCGGCTCACCTCCGACATTACTTGCCCACGCGCCGCCTGCTCCGGATGCCCGTTAGGCGTCTCGTGCTCAATGAATCGATCGCTACTAAAGAGAATCATGCCGGATCTCCCAACAAGACCGAGGCACGCGACGACAGCTCCCCGAGCACGCGTTCAAGCTCGGCCCGATGCCCTTCGAGGGCTCCGTCACTGGACGTGTCTAGGACCTCGAACGGTTCGCCGATCACCACCGCTGCCCGGCTGAACGGCTTGGGCAGCTGTGTACGGTCCCAGCTGCTCGTCGACCAGTGCCCATCCGCCTCGATATGAAATGGAAGAATCGGATTACCCGTCGCCCCGGCGAGCCAGACGGCACCCGGCTGCACCCTTCTCGCCGGCCCCCTGGGGCCATCTACCGTGAATGCTGCCGGTCGACCCGCAGCGACATCTCGCTTCAACTGCACGAGCGCTCGACGCGCGCCGTGAGAGGTCGAGCCCCGAGCCGTCCCATAACCGAAACGACGGACAATCCGTGCGATCCACTCACCATCGAAATTCTGGCTCGTCATGACTACGATGCCACGGTCACGCCAGTAGTAGGTTGCCGTCAAGATCCGGCCGTGCCAAAACGCAAAGATGGGTTGGCGCCGCTGGGACACGATCGCATCGTAATGCTCCGTCCCTTCGACCTGCCAGCGCAATGTCCGACACAGCGCCCCAATCAGCGGCGCGCCGATGGAGGCAATCGCCACCGCCTGGGCAAGCTGCCAGCGAGTCAGTACCGTCTCCGTCACCTGAACACCCGTCCCTGCAGAACGTCGCTACATCCCTTCGTATTCCGGCCCTCCGCCGCCCTCGGGAGGCACCCAATCGATAATCTGGAAGGGGTCTATAATGTCGCACGTCTTGCAATGCACACAGTTCGATGCATTAATCTGCAAGCGACTTCCAGTTTCAGTGCCGTCATCGACCATTTCGTAAACACTGGCTGGGCAGAAGCGTACACACGGGTTCCCATACTGCTCACGGCACGTTGTCCTGCAAACATCGGTATCCTGGACCAGCAGATGCACGGGCTGGTCTTCGTCGTGCCGCGTGCCAGAATAGTGCACGTTAGTGAGCTTGTCGAAAGTCAACTTTCGGTCCGGTTTCACCGCATCGCTAGCCTCAGCAGGGTCCACAGACCGGGTGCTATGGTACTGCCGCAATTCGACTAACCGCTCGTGGTCAGACCCGCTTTTTATCCTTCCTCGAGGCACTGCTCCACCCGTTAGCATCGACAACCCAGTAAACGCCAGCCCGGCAAACAAACCAGTCTCGAACGCCTGATGCACGTTACGAACCGGGTAAAGTTCTCGTCGCACACTGCCCGCGCTGACCAATTTCTCAAATTTCGACAGCACGGCCGCAGACACATCCCCGGCTCTCACCGCCTCGAATGCTGCATCAGCAGCATAGATTCCACTCTTCATTGCCAGGTGAATGCCCTTGAGCCGCATCGAATTGAGGAACCCGGCCGCGTCGCCGACAATAAGAGCACCATCGGCCTGACATCGTGGCATCGCGTACCAGCCGCCCTCAGGGAGCGCCTTCGCGCCATATCGCACCATTTCACCCCCAGCGAGCAGGGAAGACACAAGAGGGTGTTGCTTGAATCGCTGAAACGCCATGTGCGGATCGAACAGAGGGTCTCGATAGCCGAGACCCACCACAAATCCAACCGCCAAGCGCCCCTCCGGGAGCGCGTAAACAAACCCCCCACCGAACTCCTCAGTTCGGAGGGGATACCCCATCGTGTGCATCACCGTCCCCGCAGTCACTCGGTCCGCAGGCACTTCCCAAAGCTCTTTGATCCCCAGAGCATACGTTTGAGGCGCCGGCCCCTCCAATCCGAGTTTACTTATTAAGGTCTTGGTGAGATTGCCACGCACGCCATCGGCAAAGACGGTCACCCGCGCCTTAATGTCGACACCCGGTTCAAAGGTTCCTTTTCGTTCACCACGTTTGTCGAGCCCGCGGTCGCCGGTCCGAACTCCAACCACCCGGTCGCCCTCATAGAGCACCTCGGTGCCAGCGAAACCGGTGAAAATGTCTACACCGGCCGATTCCGCCTGTTCCGACAGCCAACGCACGAATTTATTCAACGAAATGACATAGGCACCGCGGTTATTGAAGGGGGTCAGAAACGCCGGGATGGGAAACCGCAGCCGTTCGGTCAGGTAGTAGGTCTCATCGTGCCTGACCTGGGTCTCAACCGGAGCACCGCGGGTCTTCCAGTCGGGTAAGAGCTCGTCGAGACCCGATGTATCGAGAACCGCCCCAGATAACGCGTGAGAACCGGCTTGTCTCGACTTTTCAAGAACAGCCACAGACAAGGGCTGGCCGCCGTCGCGCTCGTGGCGCGTAGCAAGCCGGATAGCCGCGGACATCCCAGCGGGACCGCCACCGACAACAAGGACGTCGACATCCAGAGTTTCCCGCTCCAGAATCGCCCCCTCCAGAGCTACGCGTCAGCCTCAAGCGCGGAGATCAACGCTGGCACCACTTCAAACAGATCAGCAACGATACCGAGATCAGCGACCTCAAAGATGGGTGCATCTGCATCTTTGTTCACCGCCACAATCGTCCGGGCACCCTTCATTCCCACGAGATGCTGAATAGCGCCTGAAATTCCGAGCGCCAGATAGAGCTTGGGCGCCACGGTTTGCCCGGAACTGCCAACCTGGCGGTCCATGGGCAACCATCCGGAGTCGCAGATCGGCCGGGAAGCCGCCACCTCGGCACCGAGCGACGCCGCCAACTTCTCGACCAGCGCGATGTGCTCCTGCCCCTTGATGCCTCTCCCCACCGCCACGATCCGTTCAGCTTGGGTGAGGTCCACCGCCTGTTTCGCTTCTTGGAACGGAGGTTCAGCGGTTTGGCGAATCATCCCGGATTCAAGTGCGACCGGTTGGCTCCGGACCTCGGCCGTCGCGGGGCCACGATTGAGAGAATCGGGTCTGAACGCGCCGATCTGAAAACTGACAAAGTGGGGCGAGGGACCGATGGGCGCAACGTCGGCCACGAATTTGCCCTGGAACATCGGTCTAACGAATGCCATCCGATCACCTCGTGTCTTGACAGCGACGCAATCGGTAATGAGCGACCGGCCAAGACGAGCCGCCAGTCGCGGGGCGAACTCGCGAGTCTGGTACGTGTGGGGCAAAAACACTAAACTCGGTTCGGTCGACGTCACTACCTCGGCGAGCACAGCAACAAATCCGTCAGGCGTGTAGACCTCAAGCGACGCGTGCTCAACCGTCAGCACCGCCGCTACCTCGGCTACCGCCAGTTCAGCAGCCACAGCGTCGAGCGCGGCGCCAGCGACCGCCACCTGGACCACCTGACCGGTCTGCTGCGCAGCGACAATCGCTTCCCAGCTGGCCTTGTTTAGAACACCGTCTCGTTGCTCGGCTATGACTAGAATCATGCAGTTCTCTTAGATGACGCGAGCTTCCTCTCGTAGAAGCCGAACAAGTTCATTTGCGGCCTCTGTGGGTGACCCATCAATCAACCTAGTCTCCTTCTCTTTCTCAGGCACATAGAGGTCCAAAATCTCATGATGCGGACTTAGATCTGGGGAAGGATTAACCACACGAACGTCCTTCTTCTTGGCAGCCATGATGCCCTTCAGCGTCGCGTAGCGCAGTTGGTTGATCCCACTCTGGATCGTCAGCAACGCCGGCGTCGGCATGGACACCCATTGAAACCACCCACCCTCGAGCTCACGCTTCACCCGCAGCGAACCATCTGCAACCTGGACCTCCATGATGATGGAGGCATGGGGAATACCCAACAACTCCGCGAGCACAACGCCAGTCTGCGCGAATCCCTGGTCGTCAGACTGCAATCCGGTCAGGACGAGGTCAAACCCTTCACTCCGAACCGCCGCTGCCAGTGCTTCGGCTACCATGCCCGCGTCGGCCGCTGCCAACGCGTCACTTTCTACCCGGATACCGCGATCGGCCCCACGCGCCAGCGCCTCCCGGATTACCTGCGCGACGCGCACCGGGCCCGCAGAGCAAACAACTACCTCGCCCCCGTGCTCTTCTTTCAACCGCAACGCCTCTTCAAGCGCGTAGGCGTCGGGCTCGTTCATCTCAAAACTGGCATCGCGATCCTGCACCCAAGTCGCCGCATCGTCGATACGCAACGGCCAGTCGCGAGTGACCACCTGTTTCACACAGACGGCAATCTTCATCCGAACCTCATATCTGATAAAAGGAGCCCGCCAGGAGACGGTCACCCATCGTAGCGTTTGAACAACAGAGCCGCGTTTGTGCCCCCGAACCCAAATGAATTCGACAACGCGTAGGCAATCGAAGCCGACCGTTTGTTATTGGGCACGTAGTCCAAATCACAGTCAGGA
>DQEK01000193.1:9257-9634 GCA_003533545.1 Acidobacteriota bacterium
GGATTTTCAAGGTTAATGGTCGGGGGAATCACTTGTTCGCGCACCGCCAGAGCGACAATTCCCGCTTCAAGGCCACCGGAGGCTCCAAGCAAATGCCCGGTCATCGACTTAGACGACGAAACCGCGAGAGACTCAGCGTGGTCACCAAAGCAGCGCTTGATAGCCAGTGTTTCGATCCGGTCGTTGAAGGGCGTTGACGTGCCGTGGGCGTTCACGTAGTCGACCTCATCTGGAGTGACACCGGCCCGATCGAGCGCCGCCCGCATCACTCGGAACGCACCTTCACCATCTTCCGCTGGTTGAGTAACGTGATGAGCGTCCCCAGTCATCCCGTAGCCCACCAGCTCAGCATAAATCGGCGCGCCACGGTTGATGGC
>DQEK01000193.1:9967-10197 GCA_003533545.1 Acidobacteriota bacterium
CCACCGAGTTCTTCCAAGATGACCACACCGGCGCCCTCGCCGATGACGAACCCGTCTCGATCCAGGTCAAAGGGACGGCAGGCCCGTGCCGGGTCGTCGTTCCGCGTTGAAAGAGCGCGCATCGCCGCAAACCCACCGACTCCCAGCGGGGTAATGGCGGCTTCTGACCCACCCGCCACCATGACGTCCGCGTCACCCCGTCGTATGGTCTCGAACGCATCACCCACGGC
>DQEK01000413.1 GCA_003533545.1 Acidobacteriota bacterium
CAACGACTATTACGGTGGCCACCGACCGGGTGACAACCTGTTCGCGGAAAGCCTGGTGGCCATCGAGGCCAGGACCGGCGAACGGGTATGGCATTTCCAGGCCATTCACCACGGCGTCTGGGACTACGATTTTGCGTCGTCCGCGGTGCTGATGGACATCACCGTCGATGGTCGCGCGATCAAGGCGGTCGCTCTACCGAGTAAGCAGGCGTTCGTGTACGTGTTCGACCGAGTAACCGGCGAACCGGTATGGCCCATCGAGGAACGACCCGTCCCGCAATCAAACGTCCCAGGCGAACGGCTGTCCCCCACCCAACCATTCCCGACGAAACCGCCGGCATTCGAACTTCAGGGCGTGGACGTCAACGATTTAATCGACTTCACCCCAGAATTGCGGGCAGAAGCACTCGAACTGCTGGAACAATATGAGTGGGGTCCGATTTTCACGCCCCCGGTGGTACTCGACCCACGGCCCGGCGGAAAGAAAGGGACCCTCTTCAGTCCAGGTACTGCCGGCGGTGCCAGCTGGAGTGGCGCCGGCATCGATCCGGAGACTGGCATCCTCTATGTGCCCTCAGCGTACAGTCACGTGGTCGTGGCTCTAACCCCATCAGAACATCCCCGGGCGGACGTGCGCCTGGTACGAGAGAAGTTCACGCCACCGGTCGGACCGCAGGGACTGCCGTTCTTCAAGCCGCCATACGGTCGTTTGACGGCGATCGACCTCAATGAAGGCGACATCCGCTGGCAGGTCGCGAACGGCGACGGCCCCCGGGACCATCCTGCCATCAGACACCTCGACCTCCCGAAACTCGGTCAGGGCGGTCGTGCGTCGGTTCTGGTGACCAAGTCACTCGTCTTCCTCGGTGAGGGCAGCAACACCGGGGTAGCAACGCTGCCACAGTGGTACAACGGCCCCGGCGGGAAGATGTTCCGGGCCTACGACAAAGCCACCGGCGAGGTCATCTGGGAGATGGAGTTGCCAGGCGGGACCAGCGGGGCACCAATGACCTACATGATCAATGGTCGCCAGTACATCATCGCTACTGTCGGCTGGGACGACATGGCCGGCGAGCTCGTAGCGCTGGCACTGCCGGAATAAGAACGGAGTTCCCCCAGAGGCGGAGTTACGCACAGCTCTAACGGCCCCGACGCGGAATTAAGGGAGACGCCCCATGCACTGGAAACGCTCGACTCGATGGATGGCAATCCTACTACCGGTCCTATTCGTCGCCCCGACCGTGGCTGTCACGACGTCGGCCCAAGAATCGGAGAACCTGTACACCAGCCGTCTCGACCTGCGAATGGGTCGGAGCGTGTTCCGTGCACAGTGCACGACCTGCCACGGACTCAACGCCGGCGGCGGCAACGAAGGCGTCGGCCCCGATCTGACTACCGGACGGTTCCGCCGCGCCGATTCCGATCTCGGTCTCTACCGGATTATCCGAGACGGTGTCCCTGGCACCTCGATGACCGGTGTCGGCACTGACGCGTCCGAACAGTCCGTCTGGCAGCTAGTCACGTATCTCCGGTCACTCAATGACTTCTCCTCCGCAGCAGACCTCCCCGGATCAGCCGAAGCCGGACAACGAATTTTCGTCGGGAAAGGTGACTGCGCTCAGTGCCATATGGTCAACGGGCAGGGTGGCCGACTTGGACCGAACCTATCGCTTCTCGGCGAACAACGAGACCCGGAAACGATCCAAGCCGCCCTGCTCGACCCGAACGCGGACGTCGACCCGCGCTGGTGGACCATGCGAGCGACCGGTCCCAATGGTCAGTCGTTCGAAGGTGTACGCATGAACGAGGACACCTTCACGTTCCGCATCATGGACGCTGAAGAGAACCTCCGCGCGTTCTCCAAGTATGGCGACTGGTCATACGAACGAGTCCAGACCTCAACCATGCCAAGCTACGCTGACAACCTCACCGTCGACGAGCGCGAGGACCTTGTCGCCTATCTCTATTCACTGCGGAGCAAACCATGACGTCGAGCCGACTCGCGACCATTTTCACAGTTCTCAGCATTGCCCACGGGGTCAACGCCCAGCCGGCATCCCACGAAGGTGAAGCCGTGTTCTCACCGGTCACGTGGAACCGACTGGTCAATGCCGCCGATGAGCCGCACAACTGGCTCATGTACAACGGCACGCTCGATAGCCAGCGATTCAGCCGACTCGACCAAATCAACATCGACACTGTCGGGGATCTCGAGTTGAAGTGGGCCCACCACATCCCACAGCTCGACCGAGCGGAAACGACGCCGCTGGTCGTCGACGGCATCATGTTCATCACCGAATCGCCGAGCAACGTCGTCGCGGTGGACGCGGTCACCGGCCGGCCGTTCTGGCGCTACAACCACCCGCTTCCAGACGACCTCCGCGTCTGTTGCGGACGGAACAATCGCGGTGTCGCGATTTTGGGGGAAACGCTGTACATGAGTACGCTCGACGCCCATCTCGTCGCGATCGACGGTCGTTCAGGTAGTCTCGTATGGAACCGCGAGGTCGCCGACCATCGCAGCGGATACAGCAAGACCGCGGCTCCGCTCATCGTGAAGGACCGTGTCGTCACGGGCATCGCCGGGGGGGAGTACGGCATCCGCGGCTTCCTCGATGCCTACGACGCCGACACCGGGGAGCGTGAATGGCGCACCCACACCATTCCTGGGCCGGATCATCCAGACAACCGGACCTGGGCGGGCGACTCCTGGCGCACCGGCGGTTCGCCCACCTGGCTCACCGGGTCATACGACCCTGAATTGAATCTGGTGTACTGGGGAACTGGCAACCCCGGTCCTGATTGGAACGGCGATGTTCGAATGGGCGACAACCTCTACGCTGATTCCGTTCTAGCCCTTGATGGTGACACCGGAGCAATGTCCTGGTATTTCCAGTTCACACCCCATGACGAGCACGATTGGGACGCCATCCAGGTTCCGGTGCTCGCCGATATCGAGTTGGACGGCGAGGCGCGTAAAGCGATGCTCTGGGCTAACCGAAACGGCTTTTACTACACGCTCGACCGTGAGACTGGCGAGTTCTTGCTGGGCAAACCGTTCGCCAAACAAACCTGGGCAGAGGGTCTCGACTCGAATGGCCGACCGATCCGTCGACCCGATACTTCGCCCAGTCGAGAAGGCACGCTTGTGGCCCCAATCGCCGGCGGAGGCACCAACTGGTGGTCACCAGCGTACAGCCCGCGGACCGGACTGCTATACGTAAACTCCTTCGACGGCGAAGCCGTGTTCTTCAGTCGTGAACAGGACTACAACGAGGGGAGCACGTTCACCGGTGGCGGCACAGAGACACCGCTCCCAATCGACCACTACCAAAGCGCGATCCGGGCCATCGAACCCACAACTGGTGACATACAGTGGGAGTTCCCAATCACCGCGCGCACTAGGGCCGGCGTGCTCGCCACGGCCGGTGACCTCGTCTTCAGTGCCAGCGTCGAAGGGTATTTCTACGCCTTGGACGCCACAACCGGCGAACCGCTCTGGCACATCGCCCTCGGTGGACCGGTGCACGCCCAGCCGATGAGCTACGCGGTGAACGGGCAACAGTTCGTCACGATGACCATCGGTAACACGGTCTATACGTTCGGGCTCAACTAGCAGGAGACCGCGGCCGGAGCCGCGAAAGTCGAGCAATCGACGATTGTCACCAATAGGCACTGATGTATCTCGGCGTCGACAGGCGTACCCGGTCTGAAGCATCATGGATGGGTTCTGGCTAGCTTATGAATCGCACACTTCGTTGGCTGGTCGTGGCGGTGCTCTGCTGGGTCACGGTCGTCTCCGCCCAGCCTCGCCGTCGTGGCTGGGGACGTCCCGCTGTCCCATATGATGGCGGTCTGACCTTTGTGCGACTCCGGTGGACCGGGGGCTCATTCGGTGCCCCTCCCGCTGGCATGGGCCCGAATTTTTGGATGCACGAATACCCCGGTGCCGAGGCGAACCTCATGTCGGTACTAGGAAATTTCACGATGGTCGACGCCGAAACCAACGGCAGTCTGATTCTCTCGCTTGACGATCCCGATCTCTTCAAGCATCCGATCGCCATGATGTGGGAACCGGGTTTCTGGGTGATGACCGACGAGCACGCCGAACGGCTTCGAGACTATCTCCTCAAGGGCGGGTTTCTCATTTTTAACGACTTTGAGACCAGCCAGTGGGAGAACTTCGAGGCGCAACTGAAACGCGTGCTGCCAGACGCCCAGTTGATGACCCTTGACGGGGACCATCCGATATTCCAGACATTCTTCCCCATCGTTCGGCTTGACGTCCCGAATCCCATGAATCATCACCTCGGTGGGCTCATGCCAGAGTACTTTGGGGTGTTTGAAGACAACGATCCCTCCAAGCGTCTGATGGCCATCGTGAACTACAACACCAATCTGGCTGAATACTGGCAATTGGCCGGACGGGGCTTCTTCCCGATCGAGGCGGAGAACACAGGCTTTCAGCTGGGAGTCAACTACATGATGTACGGGCTAACCCACTAGTCGGGCTCCCTCGACCGTACCGGCAGTCCCGAAGTGGTCTGTTACCAAGCGTCAGTCGGCATCCCCTCCGAGACGGCGCTCCCCCGCAAGGCTCATCCGGTGACCAAAGTGGCTGCGGACCGACAACCAGTCCACCTCTGAGCACTCAACCAACCGGACCAGTTCGGGAGGCGTGAATGCACGCCGAACTGATAGCGGACCATCCTGTCGCAATACTTCGTTGAACGGCCTGGTGAACAACCAACTCCAGAACAAGTGACGCCAGCTGCGAACCAGGTCGTTCACCACGACGCCGCGACGGGCGAGTCGGTCGAAAGCGCGGAGCGTGCGAACCACATCGTCATCTGTCAGATGGTGGAAGAACAACGAGCAGCAAACGTAATCGAACGTCCGTTCCAGACAGGGTGCCTGGTGCACATCTCCACACACAAACCGTAGCCGATCATCAGCACCCCCGCGACGCCGAGCACAATCGAGCGCACGGACGCTGATGTCAAGCGCTGTTACGCGCAGGTCGAACCCACGGGATCGCCCCCAGGCAACTAGGGCCCTCGCAAGGTCGCCGCCCCCACACGCGACGTCCAGTACTGTCACCGGAGCCCCTGGCTCCCACCCTCGACTGAACTCGTTAAACCGGTCGATCGTGGCGTGTGTTCCGCCAAACCAGCGATTAATCACACCGAGAAACTGATAGACCTCGTCCACCACCGCCTGCGACGGCACATGGTCGTCCATGTACTCACGCTCGAGTGAGCGCTTAGACAGTCCCATCGTCGCCCTCGAGCCACGAAGGGGCACATTCGCCACCTACCGCATGGGCCATCAGCACTGGCACCGCGCCGGACAACTCGCGGAGAAACCAGGCTGCACGGCGCTCAGTCCGGGACAGGCCGAGCAACAATCGACCAAGACGTCGTGCCGTTCGCCCACGGGCCAAACGCCGGCGTTGATAGCCGAGCAGGTCACCGGTGACGATTGCGTCGGCAGCATCCTGGGTTGCCAGGAGCGCGAGCGCCATCCCATCGCCAGTGATCGGGTCGGCCGCACCCGCCGCGTCCCCGACCAGCAAGAGCCGGTCTGGAACATCGACAATTTTGGGCACAAAAGTCCCAAGTGGCGCCGCTGCCAGAATTGGTGTGGTGAACGTCATGTCCACTGCCCGGTCACGTAGCGCCGGAATATGGGAAACGAGGTGCTGAATGCCGTCCCGACGAAAGGACCGATAATCGAACAGCCCGGCAACCAGAGCTTCTCCGTCATCACTGGGCGCCAGGTAGAGTTCTCCATCGTCGTGAAAGAAAACCTCCACGCGATCTCCGACGCCTTCCAGCCCCGAGACATGGGCGGAGAGCCCCGCGCGGAGCGGTCTGGCGACCTGCGCCGGCAAGCGACGGTGAAACATCGACCGAGCACCATCTGCACCGACTAGGACCGGCGCACGTTCCCCGCGGTAGGGCTCACCTGGACGCGCGTCGACATTAGGACTCGACGCGGCAGCCTCAAAGAGCCAGGTATCGAACCAGTCGCGCCGGACCACCAGTCCATAGCCACGACGAAACTCCGCGTCGACCGACGCATCACCGGCTCGAAACGTCAGGCCACCGACACGCGGGGCAGGGGGAAGGCCAACCAGACCGCCAAGGGCGTTGACGCCGTACGGTAGCAGTCCCTCCCCGCATGGCTTTCGCCGAGGGTGGCGCGCCTTCTCATGGAGCACGACCCTGACACCACGGCGTCCAAGCGCAACCGCCAGGGCTGAACCCGCCGGACCACCGCCAACGATCGTGACGTCCGCCTTCACCACGCCAGCGTCAGCATTTCTGCCGAAAACCCAGGGCCCAGAGCCATCATCAGGCCAGAGTCACCAGACACGGGCCGTCCCGAAGCCACCAAATCGTGCAACATGAACAACACCGATGCGCTTGACTGGTTGCCGTATTGCCGCATGGCTTCTCGAGAATTGTCGACCGCACCGGCAGGAAGTCCGAAAGCCGACTGATAGGTCTCCATTACTTTAGCCCCGCCAGGATGCAATACCAGGTGGCGCAGATCACCGATTGCTAGCCCTTGGTCCATAAGGAACTTTTCGACCACCGGCTTGACCGTGGTGTCCACGAACTCGGGCACCCCACGCGCCAGAATCAGACGCATCCCGTCGGCCGTGAAGCGCCAGCCCATCAGGTCGGGGGCTTCGTGAAACAAATGGGTCCGCGTCTGGGTTACCGCAGGCCCCGTTCCAGAGACGTCATCTCCGCCCAGCAGCACAGCGGCCGCGCCGTCGCCAAACAGCGCCACACCGACGACATCGGTCGCCGTTCCCGCAGTCGGTGAGAAAACCAAGCTACACAGTTCAACCGACAACACGAGGGCTCGGTGCCCGGGGTAGGCGCGCAACACGTCGGATGCGCGAACCAGCGCCCCAGCGCCGCCGGCGCACCCGAGTCCGAAGAGCGGGCAACGACGCACATCCGGGCGCAGGCCCAGTCGCCCGGACAAACGCGCCTCCAAGCTGGGCGTTGTCAAACCGGTTGTCGTAACGCAGTAGAGATGATCGATTTGATCGGGAGAAACCCCGGCACGATGGAGGCACGACCTGGCCGCCTGCTCGATAAGCTCGAGCGCGCACTCGGCGTAGACGTCATTGCGAGTTTCGAACGTCTGCCCCTCGGCGTACCACTCAAGCGGACGAGCGAAATATCTGGTTTCGACCCCAGTCCGGTCGAACACCGGCAACAGCCGCTCGATACCCCGCTGTCCGCGGCAGACCGTGCCGAACGTATCGCGGATCTGGTCCTGGGTAAACCGATACGGCGGCAACGCAGTGGCGAGAGAGAGGATACGAGACATGGGCGCGTGCCAAGCCGACGCGCCCGATGATACACGGTCAAGGCAACCGACTCGCGAACAAGGCCATCTCTCGCGGGAAATCCCGCTCAGGCATCCGCACGGCTGCACCTATCGAGAAGTTGTCCGCGCGGTATTTGAATCTTTCAAAATATCAAGAAAGCATGGGCTCCAAGCCAAACCTACCACTCAAAGCTGAAACCCGCGCGTGGCCTCGGTGGGGTGGAGACTTCCCGCAACGAATATGGGATAATCCTCTTCTGGCTGGGGATTGTCCTCGCCGGGAAGTGCGGCAGATTGGCAGGGTCCCGCGGCGCTTCCTCGTGTCGATTCGTCTAAGTCCAGCAGTCCGTTGGTGGCTGCTAGGAGGGTCGTTGTGAGAACCATTCAAACTCTCGTTGCCGTCCTATTGCTCTCGATGGTGTTAGTGCCAGGGGGAGCCTCCGCGCAGGACGTCCCTGAGGAACCGACTTTCGCGAATCATATCGCTCCGATTTTGTACGAGTCATGCGTCAACTGCCACCGGCCAGGCCAAATTGCCCCGATGTCGTTGATGACGTATCAGGAAGCTCGACCGTGGGCACGGTCGATCAAGAACAAGGTCGAGACGCGGGCGATGCCACCGTGGCACCTGGATCGACGCATCGGGGTCCAGGAATTCCTCAATGATCCGTCCCTAACCGATGCGCAGATCGCAACCATCGCGAAGTGGGTCGACAACGGCGCGCCACAGGGCAACCCCGCCGATACGCCGGCGCCTCCTGAGTTCGCGCCGGCCGACGCGTGGCAAATCGGCGAGCCCGACCTCGTCGTGCAGTTCCCGACCTACACGGTCCCGGCAGCCGGCCCGGACCTTTTCGGCAATTTGTTCACCGAGTTCGGTCTTGAAGAAGACCGCTATATCACCGCAATACAAACGCGGCCGGTCGGTGATCGAGCCCGCCAAGTTGTGCACCACGCGCTTTCGTACGCGGTCGAGGAAGACGAGAACGGCGAATCAATGGGCGGCGGCACGTTTCTGGTGGAATACGCCTCCGGTAAGCAGGCCGAGGTCTATCCGGAGGGTTCTGGACTCCGGCTCCCAGCCGACAGTCAAGCCAGACTGAGCTACCATCTGCACTCGGTTGGTGAGGACATCGACGCGGTCGTCGAACTCGGCATCAATTTCCTACCGGTGGGCGCTGAACCCGAACACATCCGATACTCGAAGCAGCTCGGCGGCTCACAAGGTCAGACGATCGGCGTGCTCGACATCCCATCCGGCGAGGTTGCTCGATCGGACGGCTACGCACGGTTCAACAAGGCGGCGCGTATCACCATGTTCCAGCCGCACATGCATATGCTCGGCACCTACCAGTGCATCGAGTTTATCTACCCGACCCAGCCCGTCCGAGCGGAAACCGTGAACTGCGCCGGATTCGACTACAACTGGCACATGAACTACAACTATGCCGAAGACACGACACCCCTCATACCGGCGGGCACCATCCTGCATGTGAGCAGTTGGCTCGACAACAGTGCCTCCAACCGAGGAAACGTCGACCCGAGTAACTGGGCCGGCGACGGACAGCGCACTATCGACGAGATGGCCTTCGCCTGGATCGGCTGGTATGACCTAACCGACGAAGAATACGAGGCAGAGGTGGCGGCCCGGCAGCAGCAAAGGGCCGACAACGACAACTAGCAAACGATGTGACGGGACTCGGCAAGACTCTCCGGAGATGTCACAGAGGCGCCCCGTTTGCTGTCGACACCATGTCCTCCGGGACGTGCCTTGAACGAGTCACAGCCGCACGGACGTACCGGCGGCGATACTTTTGATAAGAGAACGCCGATGGTAAGACCGCTACGATGGACCATCCCAGCACTTGGCCTGGCTCTCTTGCTAGGACCGGCTGCCCGGACTGATGCCCAGGCTGACCCCCAGAACTTCCTATTCAACTCTGGGCAGAATATCCAACCGTTCTTCGACGGCTGGTCCCACAATCCTGACGGGAGTTTTGAGTTTTATTTCGGGTATCTGAATCGAAACTACGTCGAGGAACTACAAGTAGCGGTCGGCCCCAACAACTATCTAACCCCAGACGATCAAAACCGCGGCCAGCCAACCTACTTCTACCCCCGCCGGCACACGCGAGTATTTAGCGTGACCGTGCCATCCGACTGGGGAGACCGAGAAGTCGTGTGGCAGGTAACGGTGGGTGACGAGCCGCAGCGCGCTGTCGGGTGGCTCCAGCCCGAATGGGAGATTTTCGCGAATGCCGCGGCTAGCCGGCTCGCGCCAGAGGTCGTGGAGGCGAACCAGGCCCCCTCGCTCGCGATCAACGCCCCCTCGACCGGTTCGGTAGGAAGCCCACTGACGCTGACGGCGATGGTCAGCGACGACGGGTTACCCGAACCGCGACCCCGTGGCCCGAGAGCCCCCCGCAACGTACTCCCAGCATTCGCGCGCCAACCTGACGGCCCAACGCTCCCGGTCAATGTGCCGCAACTGCAGGGCAACCGGCGTCATGGGCCGACCCGGACTAGAGTGGAGCGAATAAACGTGACCTGGATGCAGATGCGCGGGCCGGCCGGTGCGAGATTGGAAGCTGAGGGGGAACCCCAGGGGAACGTCTCTACTGTCACCGCCAGCTTTCAGCGGGCGGGTGAGTATGTCTTCCGGGTTCGGGCATCCGACGGACCGACCACGGTCACCGAAGACCTCTCCATTACTATTCGCTGACTCTCAGGCTAACGCCGTTTCGAACCTGTCGGCGTCGGTCGTTCGGTGCCAACGCTAGCTTGTCCCGCCTACAGTCAGAGCACTCACCCGGCCTACGTGTCGAGTAACCGTTCAACCGTGGGAGCAAGCTCCTCGTAGGGTAGGTCGCCAGGGTTGTAGAGCCGGACCGTGCCTTCGCGATCGATGACCACCAACGTCGGCGTCGTGCTGACCCCGAAGGCAAGGAAGTTCTGCTGACTGACCGGCACACTCATCCATTCCGGAATCGGAAACCGCTCCTGGTAGGCCCCTCGGAGAAACGCAAGCTCCTCTTGGGGAGCCGCATCCTGACCGCCAGCGACATACCCATACAACTGCGTCGGCCCGATGATTTCTACTTGGTCACCAAAGGTGTCATGAATTCGCTCGAGTACTGGGAGCTGCCGCTTGCAGTCCGGACACCAGTGCGCCCAGAAGAAGGCGACGACAACCTTCCCTTTGAGGCTGTCAGCCGACGGAAGCGGCTGGCCGAGATACTCGTCGACGTCAAGTACGGGAAACGGCTGTCCCTCAAGACTCAATAGCAGGACGTTCTTCTGAATACGGGTCTCCACCGACGTGCCTTGGTATCGCTCGCGCTGTGCAGCAAGAAACTCGACGGCACCCGCTCGGTCGCCCTTCGCATCCCTCGCGTGCCCGAGTACCTCAATCCCGGCACCCAGCGCGAGCGGCAACTGTCCTTCAGCGTCCAGCTCCCGGTCAGCGAGGAGCGAGACGCTCCCGTCGAACGCTTCCGTGGCATACGCCTCAGCCACCTCCCAGCGTTCAGCAAAGCTGGCACCCCGACCCAACCACGAGGCCGCGAGCAACCAGCCGGGGGTGGCTGGATCATGGTACGGACGCTCCGCCTCGATAAGCGTCTGAGCGGCGTCGACCTCTTCGGCCCAAGCCATGATCCGCAGTTGGCCGACCAACTCGGAGATCTCAAGCGAGGCGCCAGTCGGCGCCACCCCAGCAACGGAGTCCAATGCTTGACCCTGCTCCCCTTGGGGGGAAACCGGCCCGCAGCCCGTAGTCACCGCCACGCCCAGTGCGAACACGAACCGCGTTGAACTTTTCATCGTACGATCCCCCCCCTACCTACCGGGCATTGTAACCCCGCCAACCCAGATTGGTCGCGGTCCCGCTCTGAAACGCTTCGGAGGACCCGCCCGTATCTCAAACACCAGTGGGCAACTTGGCCATATACTTCGGATCAGATGCGATTCACGGCTCGGCAGCGGTCTCTCATCCAGT
>DQEK01000381.1 GCA_003533545.1 Acidobacteriota bacterium
AAGACAAGTACGTGCGGAATGTTACAGCTTCGCTCGCACCTCATGAAGTCGACAAGCAAAGACCGAGGCACCGTCGCGCCGCCCTGCCGGAGTTGACGTCTCCTCACTGACGAGGTGTTAAGAAGTAGCCGTTTTGAATCGCCGATTGCTGTGTCTGGCGTCGGCCTTGTCGGTTGCCGCTTTAGACCGTCAAGCCAACTGGGCAGGTGACCCCAGTTCCACCCAGTCCACAGTAACCACTCGGGTTTTTTGCCAAATATTGCTGATGGTAGTCTTCGGCGTAGTAGAAATCATGCGCCGCAGCGACCTCAGTCGTAATGGCGCCATAACCAGACTCACCCAGCGCCTGCCCGTATGCCTCTTTCGCGCGACCAGCAGCAGCCAACTGCTGACCATCGTTGCAATAGACAACCGAGCGGTACTGAGTCCCCACATCGTTTCCTTGGCGCATCCCCTGTGTGGGATCGTGGCCCTCCCAAAACTGCGCGAGTAGCTCGTCGTAAGTGATTTTCTCCGGGTTGAATACGACGAGTACGACCTCTGCGTGTCCGGTCAGCCCTTCACAAACCTCGCGATACGTCGGATTCGGGGTTAACCCACCCGAATAACCCACAGCCGTTGTGTAGACACCTGACAGCGGCCAGAACCGTTTTTCCGCTCCCCAGAAACATCCCATTCCGAACACAGCCCGCTGTAGCCCACTCGGAAAGGGTGGGCAAAGCGACGCTCCGCTCACGAAATGAGTTCCAGAAACCACCATCGGATCGACGCGGCCGCTCGGCGCCTCGTCGGACGTCGGCATCCGCGGCGCCACTCCCCTAAACCACACGGGACCCTCCCCACCAATAGAGCTGCCAATCAAGGCGGCGGTTGTTCATCAGTTCGCCGCCATCACCCCACGATAACCCATCACCGACCTTGCGCAAGCGCAACGTGGCCCGCATTCTAACGCGCACGGGGGGACCAGAACTCTCGGTGCGCGACAACCGCCTCTTCTTCGAGCAGCGGGCCAAGAACCTCGACGGGCCGTCGTCCACGACCGAATACTTGGCGAGACGGTACGACCAGACTTCCACCGGACAAGGTGCCCAGCATTGTCGCGGAGCAGCCGAAGACCACCCGCGGGACCTGGCTCCAGTAGATAGCCCCACAACACATTACGCACGGCTCCGTGCTGGCGTAGAGGGTCGCTCGAGCCAGCGCAGCTGAATCGAGACAGCGACAAGCATCGCTGACCAACGATAATTCGGCGTGTCGGGTCGGGTCGCATTCAGTGACGACCTGGTTCCGTGCCTTCAGCCGAACCTCTCCATCGATGACCAATAGGGCGCCGAACGGTTCGTTACCATGCCGCATCGCTTCCTCGGCCAACGCGATGGCTGCACGTATGAACGTCTCATGCTCAATCATCATGGGTGGCACGAAGCCATGGACTCAAGGTTCACGAAAAACGTTGGGGCTGGTCTTCAAGTCGTCCGGCGCAACATATGCCAGCCGCAGACTAGCGCACTTGCCCACCCTTCCGTCTACTTCCAAACAGCCTATCTGGGACGTTCATCACAGCACGTGAACAGGGAAATCGCTCGCAGAGGTCTTCACCAGCACCAACTATCGTCACCGAGTGCTTCAACGTATCCCGGGCTCACTCTGGCGTCGCTGGACGGATTGCATCGGCCCCGTCCCTACAGTAACATCGCCCCGTCATGCACGTGTCGATCAGCTATTGCAAGGTTTGAAACTACTTGCCGAAGGCCACCAGTTTGGCGGCCTCACTCAAGGAAGCGCTCGGCGTTGAAGCCGATGTACTCGTCGGGGACCGAGGTCAGTTCGACGTCGTGGCCAACGGCGCGTTGATATTCTCAAAACAGACAGAGGAGCGTTTCCCTGAATCCGACGAGATTATCGACGCCTTGCGGTCACTCGACGTCTCGACCGCCTGAATTCGGTGAGGCCTCTCAGCCCCATCGACCTTTTAACCTCCAACCGCGATAATACCGACGTTCGTACCTACATGCGTCAGTCCGCATCGCGCTCGGCACTGGCGCAGCAGTGGCAGGAGAAGAGCGATGAGCCGCAGGACTGATTCTCGCGCCACCCAGACGAAGCGCGAGAGATTAACCCGGCGTGATCTGCTAGCAAGAGCAGCCGGCGTGGTAGGAGCGGCGGCGACCGCGCCGGTCGCTGGCCAGCAGTCGATAGACACGACTAGACGCCCCGGCCGTGGACCGAACGGGCTCGACCAACGGTCACCTTTCGTCACGCCTCGGCGCGATCCAAGTTCGACGTCCTCGCGCACACCGTTGCAAGATCTACGTGGCACGATCACGCCGGCTGACCTACATTTCGAGCGCCATCACGGCGGGGTCCCAGAAATAGACCCTGGCCGGTACGAGCTGTTGGTCCACGGCATGGTCGACCGCCCAACGGTCTTCACCTTAGCCGACCTCCAGCGGTTCCCCGCCACCTCTCGGACCTGCTTTCTTGAGTGTTCAGGCAACCTCCGCCGAGGCGGCCCAGAAACGCTGCCTCAGATGGTCTGCGGTCTTACGAGTCAGACGGAATGGACCGGGGTCATGCTCTCGGCGCTGTTCGCCGAAGTCGGCGCCGACCCAAACGCCACCTGGTTCCTTGCCGAGGGCCAGGACGCTGCGGTGATGACGCGGAGCATCCCGGCGGAAAAGGCGTTCGACGACGCCATGGTCGTCTACGCCCAGAACGGCGACGCGCTAATGCCGGGCAACGGGTACCCCGCCCGATTGTTGTTACCGGGTTGGGAAGGCAACGCCAGCGTTAAGTGGTTGCGGCGGATCGAACTTGCCGACCAGCCGTTCATGACCCGAGAGGAAACCTCAAAATACACCGACCCACTTGGTGACGGGACCGTCCGGCAGTTCAGTTTCGTAATGGACGCCAGGTCGATCATCACGGACCCGGCCTACCCTCGAGTCATCGAACCCGGCTGGCATGAGATTAGGGGGCTGGCCTGGAGTGGCCGCGGTCGCATCACCAACGTCGAGGTCAGTGTCGACGGCGGAAACAGTTGGGAACAGGCGGCCCTACAGGGCCCCGTGCTCCCAAAGGCACACGTGCGTTTCAGGCATCCGTGGAACTGGACCGGCGGTCCAGCTGAGATCATGAGCCGCGCCACCGACGAAAGCGGGTACGTTCAGCCGACCTGGGAAACGTTACGTGCCGCCCGGGGACCAAACACTCGGTATCACCAAAACCCGATCACCTCGTGGACCATTACTGGCAGCGGGCGGGTGCTCTTCGGGGCGGAAAGGCTGCAAGCGTGACCCGAGTCGGATTCGTACGGACGGGTGTAGTCACGATCGGAACAACGCTCATGCTCGCAGCGTCAGTCCCGGTGGCAACAGCACAACCGCCTTCCACACGCACTCAAGAAACATTCGGTCTGGGCCGTGCGGCGACAACAGCGGAAATCGAAGCACTCGACATAGACGTGCGGCCGGACGGCTGGGGTTTACCGCCAGGCCGCGGAAACGCAGCCGACGGTGCGCCCGTTTGGGAACGCACATGTCAAGTCTGCCACGGGCCCGAGGGGAAAGGCGGCACCGCAGCACCGGTCGTGGGTCGTGCCCCAAACGGACGTCCGCCAACGGTCGGAAATTTCTGGCCGTACGCAACAACGCTTTATGACTATATCAACCGGGCCATGCCAAGAAACGCGCCTGGCACGTTAACCCCAGACCAGGTCTATGGAGTTGTCGCTTGGATTCTCGTCCGAAACGAGATCATCCCAAACGATGCCGAGATGAACGCCGAGACATTGCCCCAAGTGGTCATGCCAGCCCGCGCTCAGTTCGTGCCCGACGACCGTCGGGGCGGACGGGAAGTGCGATAGAACCCGCTTTAATGCCCGGCACGTTCGTCTCGGTGGTTTCTCGCTACCATCGATGGAGCGCGACGACCCTATGCGGCATGGTTGTCGGATTCCCGTTAGCGTCCATCACGGGCCGCGCGCAGCCACTACGCACGCACTAATACCCGAGCGCAACCCCATCTTTTCTGGGGTCGGTGCCACCATGTAGCATGCCGGTCTCCGGGTGAATCATGATCGCCTGATAGCCGCCCATCCCACCTCCACCGGCTCGACGAACACGATGACCCATGCGCTCAAGCTGAGCGATCACTTCGTCAGTCACCCCTGGCTCAACCATGACGCTGCCGCCATGCCGAACGCGAGCGGCATCACCAGCTTCCTGGAGATTCATGCCGAAGTCGATGATGTTTGACAACACTTGCGTGTGGCCCTGCGGCTGCATGTCGCCACCCATGACCCCGAAAGACAGGAACGGCCTTCCGTCTTTGGTCACAAATGCCGGCATGTTCGTATGGAGCGACCGTTTGTGAGGTTTGATCTCATTAAAATGGCCGGCCTCAAGCGAGAAACCAGACCCACGGTTCTGCAGTGCAAAGCCCAGGTCCGCGGGAACGACCTTCGACCCAAAACCACCAAAAATACTCTCGATGAGCGAAATGGCGTTCCGGTCCTTATCGACTACCGTCAGGTATACCGTCTCGGTCGGATCTCCGGCTGCCACAGAATCGGACGCCCGCATCGGATTGACAGACTCGCGTCGCCGCTCGGCATACCCCTTAGAGATCAACTCGTTAACCGGAAGCTGGTTGGCGTCGGCGTCAGCAACGTATCGATCCCGATCAGCGAACGCCAGCTTCTTCGCCTCAACAATCCGGTGAATCGCCTCAGCCGAGTTGTGCCCCATCGAGGCCAAGTCATACCCCTCGAGGATATTGAGCATCATGAGGGCGACGATGCCAGAGCTATTGGGTGGGACCTCCCAAATGTCGTAGCCACGATAATTCGCGGTGACCGGGTCAACCCAGACCGAGGTGTGATCCTCAAAGTCGGGCATAGTGAAATAGCCACCGTTCGACTCACTAAAGGCAACGACCTTGCGTGCGATTTCGCCTCGGTAGAACGCATCTCGACCTCCCTGGGCAATCGCCTCGTAGGTGCGTGCCAGCCCGGGGTTCTTGAACACTTCACCCACCGCCGGCGGACGCCCGTTCGGCAGGTAGGTCGCCGCCGAAGTGGGCCACGCGGCCAGCGAAGCCTGCGATGCCGCCCATTGTCCCTGGATGATCTCGCTCACTGGAAAACCGTCTTTAGCGTAGGCAATAGCGGGGGCTAGAACATCAGCGAAAGTCATCGTGCCGAACCGCGTCAACAGTTGGTCCCACCCGTCGACCGCCCCCGGAACCGTCCAAGTGAGGGGACCCGTGCCGGGTACCCGCTCAAGGCCTTGTCGCGCGAAGACGTCGCGGTTGATCTCGTATGGCGAGCGTCCCGTCGCGTTGAGTCCATGGAGTTGTTCGGCCTCAGCATCCCAGACGAGCGCGAACAGGTCGCCGCCAACACCATTCATGTGCGGTTCGACTAGCCCGAGTACGGCGTTCACCGCCACGGCCGCATCAATGGCATTACCGCCCGCCTTGAGAATGTCGATGCCGACTTGGGCCGCAAGCGGATGGCTGGCCGCCACCATGCCGTGAGGGGCAATGACCTCAGAGCGGCTCCCGTGAGGGCTGCGGGCCGGTCGCGAGTAGCCATGGCCGAGCGCATCTGCGTCCGCGCTCCGGTCCTGGCCCCTGACCAGAGCCCCAATGAAGACGGTCGCCGACAAAAACCCAGCAATTGCGAACAAAACGCGAGCGCGACCTAATTTCATCAACATGGCGCCTCCTCTGAGCGTCCAACTTCACGCCGGCCAAGAATCGTTCTGACTCTGCTGCTCCAGACGCAGGTCAATTCGATCGCTATTGCCCCCGCCGCTTGAATCCCTAATCCCATTACCTTCTCTCGCTCACCCACCGGCAGCGATGTAAGAGGCGTCGTCGAGATGGCGGTCGAACCGGCTAGCGATTACGACACCGCAGCTTGCGACGCGAGCTGCGTGGTGACCGCATCGACGATCTGCGTCGATGAAATGCCAAATCGGTGGAGCAATTCGTCGGATTGCCCGCTGCGGGGCACTTCTCGGACCGCAAGACGCTGCACGCTGATGCCGTGTGGCGCAACCGCATCGCTCACCGCGTCGCCAAGACCTCCAGCCGCATAGTGGTCTTCCACCGTAATCAGCCGACCGCCAGTGACCTGACCGGCCAGGACAAGCGTGTCAGTGTCGATTGGCTGTACCGAGTAAGCATCAATGACCCTGAGGTTGATACCAGCGCGTCGGAGTTCGTCGTAGGCTGACAGCGCCTCGAAGACAGTAACACCGGCCGCAACCACCGTGGCAACGTCGTCAGGGCTCTCCCGCAGCGCCTTCGATCCGCCGATCCTGAATTCCTCATCGGCGCCGTAGATGACCGGCGTTTTGGGACGGGTCGTTCGCATGTAGGTCATCCCTTGGTGGGCCGCTGAAGCCACGACCAGACGAGCCGCGCTCACTCCATCGCAAGGATAAAAGACAACACACTCGGGCACCGCGCGCATCATCGCAAGGTCTTCCAGGGCCATCTGGGAGGGGCCGTCCTGCCCAATGGAAATACCGGCGTGTGAACCAGCAAGCTTGATATTGACATTGCCGATGCCGCCCATTCGAAGAAAATCAGCCGCCCGGGTAAGGAAACAGGCGAAAGTCGACGGAAACGGGATGGCACCGCGACTGGCCAGACCAAGCGCCGCACCGACCATGACCTGTTCTGCGATAAATGTCTGATAGAAGCGATCCGGATACTGCTGCTCGAATTTCTCACTGAACGTAGAGTTCTTGACGTCGGCGTCAAGTACCACAACCCGCGCATCGGCGGCTCCCAGCGCAACAAGGGCATCACCGTAGGCTTCGCGGGTCGCCACAGCGCTCCCCAACTTGTACGGCGGCAGCTGAACCGCACCCAAATCTGACGTCGCGGCCGCGACGTTCCTTCGGGGGGGAGAAGAAATCTGAGGGGGAGGGGTCTCGTCACCCAGTTGCCCCTGGAGTTCGCCGAGCGCGCGCACGAGGTCCTCTCCCTTCAGTGGTTTACCATGCCAGCCATCACGTCCTTCGACGAACGAGATCCCCTTACCCTTGAGCGTCCGCGCCAGAATCATTGTCGGCCGGCCGGTGGTAGCAGCCGCCTCGTCGAGTGCATCTAGCAGTGCAGCTAGGTCGTGGCCGTCGACAACCAATGTGTGCCATCCGAACGCATTCCAACGTGCTGCGTAGGCGTCCATGTCGTGGCCCCATTGCGTAACCCGACTCTGACCGAGGGCGTTGACGTCGGTTACGGCGCACAAATTGTCAAGGTCCAGACGGGCAGCCGCCTGGGCAGCTTCCCAGACCGAACCTTCAGCCGACTCACCGTCGCCCAGTAACGTATACGTGCGGTAGCTTGACCCGATTCGCCGGGCATTCAGCGCAATGCCCACAGCGGCACAGACACCTTGTCCGAGCGACCCGGTCGCCACATCCACCCACGGCAACCGCGGGGTGGGGTGACCCTCAAGGTCGGAGTCGATCTCGCGTAACGTCGACAACGTCTCCCGCGGAATGATGCCTGCCTCAGCCCAAGCCGCGTAGAGCACCGGTGCGGCGTGGCCCTTGGACAACACGAACCGGTCGCTGTCCTCGTTAGCGACGTCCTGCGGATCAAACCGCATCTGTCCGAAGAATAGTGCCGCCATGATATCGGCAGCAGAGCAACAGCTCGTAGGATGACCGCTACCCGCGGTCGACGTGGCGCGCAGTGATTCGATGCGAAGCCGGGTCGCGATGTTGTGGAGAGAAATTAACTGGGCGGTGCGATCGACTGACAAGGGGGACCTCCGGGGCACGGAGTGTACCACGGGTCACATGCAGCCCACCGCCTCTATCCTCGCCGACGCGAGGACATAGGCAGCCCCATCCAAACCATGCTGCTGATACACAGCCGTTTGACCGGCCAGCGTCCGGACGGCCAACGTCCGGTAGCGGGCATCCTTGAGCTGTGACGCCAGACGGGCCAAGACGCCTGCGGCGCGGCAATTGAGACCGAACGGGTAGTGCGGTTCCTGGAGTAGCCCGATCGGCCCATCGGGGTCCGCAAGCGGGAGACGACTCCGGTCACGGAAGCCGCGTCGATCCTCCCACATCTCGTGCTCACAATACGCCATCAGTTCCTGAGGCATGTCGAGATACACCTCTTGTCCGCAGGCGTCGTACAAGTCCAGCAGCGCCTCGCTGGCCGCAACCTGGTCGGTGAGCAGCCCCCGCACGACCGGCGCACCAGACGCCACGTGACCGAGGCCGTGGCCCCGTTCGTAGGTTGCCGTGACCACGCGGTCTACGGTAGCGGCAGCAAATTCAAGCAATGAACTGTCGTCGAGCACCGAGGCCGCCATGACATAGGCAGAGACCATACGCGCGCTGGCATCGGTGTAGACGGTCCGGTCCACCGAAGGAGACCCGTGCTCAAGACGGGCCTCACGCGTTGCAAGTGCAGCATAGGTCGGGTCGGCCCGCTGGCTCGAAAAAAATCCGCCGTCTTGGTCGGCAAAGGCCTCGTGGATGAACCGTATGGCTGTCGCCGCCCTTTCCTCGTACTCCGGCTGGTCGAATACCCGGGCAGCCGAAAGATACAGTTCAAGCAAGTCAGCGTTAACGGTAAGCACCTTCTCGACCTGCGGAGCCGACCAATCCCCCTGTTCGCAATAGCGATAGAATCCGCCCTCGACCGGATCGGCCAGTCCCCGCGTCGCGATAGCATCGAGAGTGCGGGTGACGATCTCTTTTTGTTGGAACGGCCCGCCGCCCGGGCCACCCAGTAGTGCCGCCAGCAACGCCGGCGCGTGAACGCGCTTGGCCGCAGTGCCGAAACCGGCCCACGTCTGATCGAAACGGGTCGTTAATTGCGCCTCGAGCCACTGACCAGCCGCCGGGTCCAACTTGAGGTCGTTTGAAGCAACCGGGCCGTCGTACCCAGCCTGCTCAACAGCACCGGCACTAATCTCGTCGCCCCGAGCTACGAAGGCCTCGGCGACT
>DQEK01000429.1 GCA_003533545.1 Acidobacteriota bacterium
GCCGACGGTCGCGAGACCCGGTGTCTTCAATAGTGACCAGGTCGCGGAGATTGCGGCCACTGCCCTGGGAACCGGCCAGTTCCAACTCGTCGGCGTGGCCGACTTTCTCACCGCCGAGGGGTTGCTGGGCACGGCCGACCGAGCGCTGTTCACCGCACCGGACCAGGTCAATGCGACCGGTGAGCTGCGGGATGGCCGGACGGTGCTGGTGAAGGGTCTGCTCATCGAGACGGACGATGCCCCGCGTCTCAACCTGGTCGCGGTTGTCGGACTGGAGGACAAGTGCCGGTAGTTGTAAGAGCGCTGGCACTATTTTCGGCACTCGAGCTGGTCTTCGGGGTGCCGGCCGCCGCGCAGACGCCGGCTCAGATCGAGGCCGAACCAATCGTGAAGCTGCAGGCAGGCGAGACGCCCGTGCAGGGCGAATGTCTCACGCAGGAGGAACTCGACTTGATTGCGGGCCTCCGCGCGTTGCGGCGGCCGACCGTCGGTGTCGAGGGGGACGGCGACGATCAAGCGCCGTTTAATCCCCAGTACTTCGTCGGCACCTGGGAGGTCGAGGGCGTATTGCCGGAGTCTCCACTCGGTGAGGCGAGTGAGTTCTACGGCACTGAGGTGGTCCAGCACGTCGGGGCGTGCGCCTACGAGGGCCTGCTCCAGGCGACGACGGTTGATGGCGATGTCACGATCGCGTCGCGTATGTTCTACGACCGCGGCGCCTCCTACCTGGTGCGCATCGAGGACGACAGCCGAGGCGTCGAGTTCGTAAAGATTGGTCGGGTCGGCGGAGATGCCGGGGGCTATTTTTCCCATTTCTGGGAGGCCGCGCCCGTCATGAGTCAGGGGCAACAGGTGCGTCTGACCGGACGGACATTCATGTTGTCTCCGTTTCGATACGAGGTCCGGGGACGGATATCCGTGGACGGTGGGCCGTTCGTCAACTTCGGCACAGTGCGGTGGGAACGGGTCGGGGAAGACAGCCCGTAAGTCTGTTGGAAAGACACCCGACGGGCAAAGTACCCCGGGGCGTGTTGAAGCCAGAACAGGCCTGGTCGCGTCTAACCAGTACCGAGTAGCGTGACCAACGTCAGGAGCACACCTCCCGCAATCACCGACCCGAGCTGACCGGCTGTATTGGCCCCCATCGCGTGCATCAGTACGTGGTTGGTGAAGTCTTCCTCCTGAGCCACTTTTTGAACTAGGCGGCCGCTCATCGGGAATGCGCTGATGCCAGCGGCTCCGACGAGTGGATTGATCTTGCCGCGAGTCATTGCCGCGAGCATCTTGCCGAACAAGATGCCGGCCACCGTGTCGAAGGCGAACGCGACGAGACCAAGCAGCAAAATCAGCAGCGTGTCGACCTGCAGGAACGTGTCGGCTTGCATGAGGCTGCCGACGGTGAGCCCCAGAAAAATCGTTGAGAGATTCGCCAGTTCGTTTGACGCGGTGTTCGCAAGCTGGGGGACTACGCCTGACTCCTTCAGTAAGCTGCCGAACATTAGTGTCGCTACGAGTGGGGCGGACGCGGGCACAAGGACTCCGACTACGACGGTGACGATGATCGGAAACGCAATGACCGCACTGCGCGGTACCGGACGTGGTGCGTATTCCATGCGTATTCGCCGTTCCGCTTTCGTCGTGAAGAGGCGCATTAGCGGGGGTTGAATGATAGGCACGAGGCTCATGTACGAGTACGCAGTCACCGCGATGGCCGGTAGCAGGTGCGGTGCCAGAAGCGACGAAACATAGATGCTCGTTGGTCCGTCGATGGCGCCGATCACGGCGATGGAGGCGGCCTCGTTCAGTGGGAATCCGACTAGGGTCGCCAGGATGAGGGTGGCGAAGATGCCGAGTTGTCCCGCAGCCCCAAGAATGGCGAAGATCGGCTGCGACAACAGTGGGCGAAAATCCATCATCGCACCGATGCCGATGAAGATAAACAGTGGGAAGAGTTCGGTATCGATACCGAATTCGATCAGGATGTGCAGCAAACCCTCCGGTTCATTCATCGGTGAGTTCGGAAGGTTGCCGAGGAGGACACCAAAGCCGATTGGCAGCAGCAGGGTTGGTTCGTACTCCTTGGCGATGGCCAGGTAGATGAGCAGGCCACCTACGGCAAACATCAAGAGTGTGTCGAGGCCGATGACGGGAATCATGAGAACAGGCGCGTCGTCTAGAAGCCGAACGGCGAACGTATATCGCCGGCGTGTGAGCGTAACGGGTGCTAGGTCGGAACGAACGTAATGAGCGGTGCACCTTGTACTACGCGGTTGCCTTCTGAGACATGGACAGTGGCGATAGTGCCGTCCCAGGGCGACCGGATCACATTCATCATTTTCATCGCGTCGAGCGTTAGTAATTCGTCACCGCGCGAGACCGTTTGGCCAGGGTTGACTGCGACGCTCGCGACCACACCGGGTATCGGAGCTGTCATGGCCTGGGGCCCGTCGATCGTCGTCGCGGTGGTCGGTGGATCGGTTGCGGTGTCACCGGCTATCTGTTGGGGAGTGGTCAACTCCTCTTCCGCTTTGTCCGTGTCGTCTCGAGCTGGGTCCACGTCTACAGAAAACGCGAACCCTGAGAGGCGCGCCGTGACGGGGCGCGCATTCGGATCGTCGATCTCAACGTCGTAGAGCCGCCCGTCGACGGTGACTCGGTATCGTCTCACCTCCGCGGCCTCGCCCGTGTTCTCGGCTGACTGAGTCGACGGCTGTGGTGCAGACGGTGCCAATCGGACGCCGACGCGGCCAAGACCACCGGGGCACGTTCGCTCTGTGCGCAGGCGATAGCCACGGCTAGTACGACCGCGCGCCGTTGCCGTTCCCGTTCCTCTTCCTCTTCGTCTGGGTCGTCGATCAGGCCCACGGCGGAAGTGGGTGTCGCCTGTTCCTCGGCTTGCGGTAATGTGGCCAGTCCGCTGGAAAACAACCCTTGCGTGGTTAGCAGATACATCAGGCCGATGAGACCAGCCAGTGCGACAAACAGTAGGGCGGTGCCAATGGCGGAAATCTCAAACACCGCCTCAAGTTGGGGGGTCATAGCTAGAGTGGGATGTTCCCGTGCTTTTTTGGTGGGGTCGACGGCTGCTTGTCTTTAAGAAATTCTAGCGCGGTGGATATTTTCGTTCGGGTTTCACGCGGATAGATAACGTCGTCGATATGCCCCGATGCGGCAGCCACAAACGGTGAATTGAATCGTTCCTGGAACTCGCCTTCGAGTCGGGCTCGCTCGGACCCCCGACGTTCCGGTGCGGTGGAAGCCAGTTGTTTCGCATAGAGGATGCTTACCGCACCCTTCGGGCCCATGACCGCGATTTCGGCCGTTGGCCAGGCGAAGCAGACGTCGGTGCGGATCATCTTGCTACTCATCACGATGTAGGCTCCGCCGTATGCCTTCCGCAGCACGATTGAGATCTTAGGAACCGTCGCTTCAGAGTAGGCGTACACAATCTTGGCGCCATGCCGGATGATGCCATCGTGTTCTTGCCCCGCTCCGGGTAGGAAGCCAGGGCAATCGACAAGCGTGACGATCGGAATATTAAACGCGTCGGCGAATCTGATGAACCGCGCGATCTTGTCGGACGCGTTGATGTCGAGCACTCCGGCGAGATGAGATGGTTGGTTGGCTACAAAGGCCGCCACCCGACCGTCCAGTCGAGCGAACCCGACTGCCGCGTTCGGCGCAAACTCGGCGTGAACCTCCAGGAACGAGCCACGATCTGCGATCAGCGAGATCACCTCTCTGACGTCGTAAGCCGTCTCAGTCGACTCCGGGATAAGTCGATCCAGTGCCTCCGTGTTGGGCGCGAGGCGCTCGTCGGGTTCAAGAACGGGAGGTGGGTCGGCGTTGTTCGAAGGCAAGTAGCTCAACAATCGTCGGGTGAGCTGAAACGCGTCGTTTTCGTCGTCGGCGACAAAGTGTGCGACCCCGGACGTGGCCGCGTGGGTAGAGGCTCCGCCAAGGGTTTCGACGTCCACTTCCTCACCGGTGACTGTCTTGATAACGTCCGGACCCGTGATGAACATGTAACTGCCGCTGCGAGTCATCATCACGAAGTCGGTCAACCCGGGCGAGTACACTGCTCCTCCGGCGCAGGGACCAAGCATGAGGCTGATCTGTGGGACGACACCACTTGCCTGGGTGTTGCGCCAGAAGAGGTCACCGAAGCCAGCGAGACTCCAGACTCCTTCCTGAATGCGGGCACCAACGGAATCGAGCAGCGCGATGATCGGCAACCCGGCCGTGGTGGCCGAATCCAGCAGTTGTCCCACCTTCTGAGCCTGGACCTCGGAGAACGATCCTCCGAGCACCGTGAAGTCTTGGGCGAACACAGCGACGCGGCGCCCCTCAATCAGGCCGAACCCAGTCACCACGCCGTCGCCGCCATGACGTTGCTTCTCCAGCCCGAATCCGCTGTGCCGGTGCTTGATATAGGGGGAGACCTCTTGGAACGTCCCAGGGTCGAGAATGCGTTCAATCCGTTCTCGCGCGGTGAGCTTGCCCCGGGCATGTTGCGCGTCGATCCGTTTCTGGCCGCCGCCCAACCGGAGGGCGGCACGTTGCGCAGCAAGCGGATCGTCCGCATTTTGGCCGGACTCACTTTCGGTGGTGGGAGCGGTGCGGGACCCTTCGGCTTGAGGGTCTGGTGTCACCCCGTCGTGGTTAAGGGGCGTTTGGTCGTCCGGCGACGTTTCGGATGCGTCGGTGGTCTTCCCGGCCAGCGGCACTGGAAGGGGCCCGGTCACGATGGTGCCTTTGAGCTCAGCGGCCTGTGGTGCTAGTGAGATATCTCCGTCGCCGGCCGCTGCTAGTGCCTGAGTCTCACCAGGTTCCAGTGCCTGGCTAACTGCAGTAGCCTGATTGTGCTGTCGCTTACGTGCGAGCCGCCGCTTGTTCCAGGCTCGGAGAGTGGCCAGGACGGCCGCACCGGCCACCGTCGTGCCCACTGGAACGCCGAGCAATTTGAAACGACCTTCGATGCTCCGAGGGCCCGTGCCGGCACGGGCGGATCGGTCCGGTGAACTCGGTGGTGTGGCATGACGCTTTGAGTTGTCTTGCGTATCAGCCATCTGATCTGACTGATTATATCTGAGATTGCATGGTGCGGCTTGGGAGCGTCTTGTCGCTGGCCCCTTCCTTGCGTTTGTAGAAATCCGAGAGCGGTGTCGGCGGCCGTCTACTGGTTATTCCTTGCCTTGTACCGTATGACAGGTTCTTGAAATTCGCCTCACGGTTGTATTTACTTTGGGCGATAATGGCCCGGGCTCACATTGGTTGTTCTGTGACAGGAGGGTGCAGATGCCGCGTCGATCTCTCGTCCGTGGTTGTCGGCGATCCGTCTTTTTGCTGGTAAGCGCGGCAGTACTCGTCTCGCCACCTTTGGTCGTTGCGCAAGGGGCGCCGACCGGTCAGTCCTATGCTGCGCCCCGCACGCCGGACGGGCAACCTGACCTCCAGGGGTTCTGGTCGAATCAGACCTATACCCGACTGGAACGTCCCAGCGGTGTGGACAAGGAGTTTTATACGGCGGAAGAAGTAGCCGCCATTCAGAGCGGCGCTGCTTCGCGCGAGGGTGCGCAGACAGAGCCCGGCACGATCCCAGACGTGCACTACGACTTCACGCAGTTCGGCTTAGATCGCAGCCAGGCGGCTTTGGCGGAGAACCTACGCACATCGTTGATCGTAGATCCGCCCGACGGAAGATTGCCACCCGTCAATTCCGCTGGACGCCGGAGGGCCGCAGAGCGCGAGGCGGCTCAGGAGCGCCTTGGGGGGCGCTGGGACTCCGCTGAGAGCAATCAACTCGACGACCGTTGCATCATCATGGCGGGTGTCGGTCCTCCGCTGATGAATACGGGTTACAACAGCA
>DQEK01000188.1 GCA_003533545.1 Acidobacteriota bacterium
ATGACCTTCTCCTGCTCCAATGCACCGATCCTGTGCGCGTCGTAACCCAATTCGGCGAGTATCGACTGCGTATGTTGTCCGAGTAACGGCGGTGGCGTCCGGACACCGCCGGCGGTCTCACCCATTTTGACCGGTACGCCCAGAACCTGCATCGGTCCCGCCTTGGGATGGTGCATCGGTACCACCATCAGCCGCTCCACTAACTGCGGGTCCGACAGCACTTCAGCTAGGTCACGGACTGCGCCGCATGGCACCCCCGCCTGTTTAAGAACGTCCAGCCACTGCGAGCGGGAGCGGGTGCGAATCCGTTCGGCCAATAGCGGGCGAAGCGCGTCTTGGTTTTCGACCCGCCCCTTGTTGGTGGTGAATCGCTCATCGGCGGCCAGGGTCGGTGTCTCGATGATCTCGCAAAATTTGGTGAACAGTACGTCGTTACCCGCCGCCACGACGATGTCCCCGTCGGCCGCCGTGAACGTCTCGTAGGGGACAATGGTCGGGTGCTGGTTGCCTAAGCTGGGCGGGGCCTGACCTGTGGCGAAATAGATGCCTGCTTGATAGGTCAGTAGTGCTGCCACGGAGTCGAGCATGCCGACGTCGATGAACTGGCCGTGGCCGGCACGCTCCCGAGCGAGCAGCGCCATTGCCACGCCAAAGGCCGCGAACATGCCGGACACGATGTCCGCGATGGCGACGCCGAGCCGATAGGGCGTGCCGCCGGGTGGCCCCGTGATGCTCATAAGGCCGCCTTCACCTTGCATCACTGCGTCGTACCCTGGTTCCGAGCGCCGAGGGCCAGTTTGACCGAAACCGGAAATGGAGCAGTAGACCAACCTCGGGTGCGCAGCGGACAGGGCGTCGTAACCGAGTCCCTGTCGTTCGAGTGTGCCGGGGCGGAAGTTCTCGACCAGAACGTCGGCTTGCTGTATGAGCTTGTCTAGCACCTCCCGACCATCTGGGTGCTTGAAGTTGAGCGTGACACTCTCCTTGTTGCGGTTCACACTGAGAAAATAGGCGCTCTCACCGTTCTGAAATGGCGGGCCCCAACCGCGCGTATCATCACCCTTGCCGGGCTGCTCTACCTTGATGACCCGTGCCCCCATGTCCGCCAGCATCATGGTGCAGTAGGGTCCGGAAAGCACCCGGGTCAGGTCCAGTACTGTCAATCCGTCCAGCGGCCCGGCGAGCGGTTTGTCAGTGTTTGTCACGGTGTCATTCATTGGACTCTCTTTTCCCGTCCGTCGCGTTGACGCGTCGTGCCTTAGAGCGAACGCCCAGGCCGGGGCGCGAGAACGGACCCAAGACGCTTAAGGCCCCGGGCCAGGGATTCCGGTTCGCCGCCTATTCCCAATCGCAAATAGCCCTCGAGTTTGAAGTGTGCGCCGGGGACAATCAATAGACCATGTTGGGTTCGCAGGGCCTCTGCTAGCTCGGACGACTTCCGGGTTCCAGCGTAGCGTATCAGGGTTACGCCGCCTGCCTCCGGCGGCACCTGGTGGACGCCTGGCTGTTCGGCGACCCATGAAGCAACGGCGGATTGGTTTTCTCTCAAGATGCGCCGTGCCCGTGCTACGAGCTGGTTTCTCCGCGAGGGCGCGAGCGCGGTGCGGGCCAGCAGGTCGCTGATCGCACCTGGCGCGATCGAAGTGTAATCGCGCCGACCCCATAATTCGTTGATGAACGCTGTCGGTCCCGACACCCAGCCGAGGCGCAGACCAGGCAGCCCGTAGACCTTGGAAAGTCCGCCGGTGACGATGACGCGGTCGTGTCGACCCCAGGCCGACGCGGTCTCCCACCCGTCGAGCTCTGCTCCACGATAGATTTCGTCGGCGAGTAGCCAGCAGCCCCGCTCGTCCGCCAGCGCGCAAAGCCCGCCGACGTCTTCCTCTGTGAGCCGACTCCCGGTGGGGTTGTTGGGATTGCACACGGCGATCAGGCGAGTGCGGTCAGTCACGGCGGTCCGCACCGCGGCGAGATCGAGGGTCCATCGACGTTCGCCGGGATTGAGCCAGACCTCTCGTACTGTCGCGCCGAACGCCCGCGCGAGTCCAGGAATCTGCATGTAGTTAGGTTGAATACTCACCACCTCGTCACCGGGCTCGAGCAGGCGCCAGCAGCAGATGAAGTTGGCCTCCGAACCGCCATTAGTGACCAGGACCTGGGAGCTACTGGCCCCTTCGTAGAGGGCGGCAATCCGCGCGCGCAGTGCCTCCGTCCCGTTGGTTTGCGTGTATGCCAGTTCTTGTTCGAGCAGGTCGTCTAGGCCGGGTGGCTCGATCAGTTCTCGCACGCGCAGTGGATGCACCCCGCTCTCAGTCAGGTTGATTTCGACGGTGTGTTCGTGAATCGACTGCCAGCGCTCGAGGTCGAACCGTTCAATCTGCATTGATTGTTCAGTCCCGGGTCCGGGAAATGCCCACGGGCATCGAAATAGTGGCCGGATGCTGTCGTGCTATCTCGTACCGCCGCCCGTCATTGATATCCGGTTTGACCGTCGTTGGTGCAAGCTCTCTGGCTAAACCGCCGTGGACTACTCGTGCGCTATGACCCACAGTGTAACCGGTGGGTTTTGGTTGGCGTTGTTCCTCCTGTCCATGCGCCGACTGGTTCACCGGCCGCTTGATGCTCACACGGCGTCCGCATAACATGTGGCGTTCGGGTGGCGTTGGACGTCTCGACCATGAACGATCACGCTCGGCGCGTGTATGACTCTATTCTCGGCCTCCAGTGCGATGCCGACAATCCGACACCCCTTGTACGCCTGAACCGGGTCATTCCCTTTAAGCACACGCAGGTCTACGCCAAGCTCGAGTGGTTCAACCCGTTCGGCGCCGTCAAGGATCGCGTGGCGGCCAATTTGCTTGCGGATGGAGAGGCCAGGAGGTCCGTGGGGCCGAATCAGAAGCTCGTGGAGCCCACGTCGGGGAACACCGGCATGGCTCTTGCGATGCTCGCCAACGTGAAGGGATACACCCTGACGACGCCGCTGTCGAGTGAGATCCCGCTTGAGAAGCGCACAATGTTGCGGTTCTTCGGTGCTGATGTGATGGAGCTACAGGACACCCTGTGTCCAGCCCCTGGCGCGCCTGAGGGGGCTATCGCGAAAGCGATGGAATTGGGTGATCGGCCTGATTTTCACATGCTCAACCAGTATGTTAACGAAGCTAACCCTGACGCGCACTACAAGACCACGGGGCCTGAGATTTGGCGGCAGACCGGTGGCGAGGTTTCGCATTTCGCGGCGGGACTTGGCACTTGCGGCACTATTACCGGCACCGGGCGTTTCCTGAAAGAGCAGCGCCCGGACGTCCAAGTGCTGGGGGTGCATCCGCAGGATGGCCACGACATTCCCGGGGTGCGCAGTTTGCGACAGCTGGAACAGACCCAACTGTATCGCCCGGACGAGTATGACCACGTTATCGAGGTGAACGACGAGACTGCCTACAAGTTGTGCCTACGGCTGAATCGTGAAGAGAGTATTACGGCGGGGCCGAGTTGTTCGATGGCACTGGCTGGTGCACTCCAGCTCGTGCCGGACGAGCCGGGCAACCTTCTCGTCGTGATCTTCCCGGACAACGCGTTCAAGTATGCGTCGTCTTTCGTGAAGCATCTGCCGGGTATGGCCGCGGCCGCGCCGGGCGCCACCACAAAGTCCAGCCCGTTGCTTGAGAAAATGAGAGAGAACGTACGCGGCAACGAGAACCTAACGATTGATGTAGATGCCGCTCACGATCAATGGCAGGCGGAAAAACCGTTTGTTCTGGATGTTCGCCCTCGTGATCAATATGACGACGCCCATGTTCCGGGCGCCTTCAACATCCCGTTGGCCGAACTCGGCGATGACAGCCAGTATCTGGCGGTTTTGCCTCGCGACCGTGACGCGCCGATTCTTAGTGTCTGCCAGCGGGGGAATGCGTCGCTGTCAGGCCTGCTGTTTCTGAAGTCACTCGGGTATCGCAACGTGCGGAGCATGAACGGTGGGACACTGGCCTGGCGAGAAAAGGGCTTCGCTACCGATTCTAAGTGACGCTTCTGGGTACCTGTTACGAGGCATGGCACTCTCGATGCTGGTGCTCCACGCTGCTGCCGAGGCCGGGATTCGTCGGCACGCCCGGGAGTCGTACCCGTACGAGTGCTGCGGGGCGTTGATCGGGTGCAATCAGGTGGTGTCAGAGGTGTTTGCGTTACCGAACACCACCGAGGAGGGACCACGGCGGAGATTTCTGATTCGGCCGGTTGATTACCAGGCTGCCGAACTGCGAGCCACGGAACTTGGGGCGGAGTTGCTTGGGTTCTATCACTCGCACCCTGACAGTCCGGCGGAGCCGTCGCAGTACGACCTCGACCACGCCTGGCCGGTCTTCGCCTACGTTATTCTTGCGGTGACTGCGGGTAAGCCCGCGGCGCTCACCTCTTGGCGCCTGCGGGAAGACCGGTTGGCCTTTGACGAACAGCCGGTCACCGTCGAATAGCGTGGTTGGCTGGGAAGTTGAGGACATTAACCGGTCTGCGCGGTCAGCACGGGACAGATCGGCCAGAGAGCAGGACACGACGAGGCATCATGGCAACCAAAATTCTTATTCCGACTCCCCTCCGTTCGTATACCGGAAACCAGGACGTTGTCGAGGCTGAAGGCAATACAGTCGGGGAGTTGTTGGCCAATATGACGGCCCGCTACACCGACCTGAGCAAGCATCTATACGCGGACGACGGCAAACTCCGGAGCTTTGTGAATATCTATGTCAATGATGACGACATCCGGTATCTGGAGAGGGAACAAACCCCTGTTGCCTCCGGTGACACGGTTAGCATCATTCCGTCGGTGGCCGGAGGAGAACGGTCGTGAACCACGAAGCACCGTTCTTGACCAATGAGGAGGTAGCGCGCTACAGCCGCCACGTCATCCTGCCGGAGGTTGGCATGGAGGGGCAGCTAAAACTGAAGGCGGCGCGCGTGCTTTGTATCGGGGCCGGTGGTCTGGGGTCGCCGGTAGCGTTGTACCTGGCTGCCGCCGGAGTCGGCACCATCGGTGTCGTCGATTTCGACGAAGTCGATTACAGCAATCTCCAACGGCAGATCATTCACGGAACTCCGGACGTGGGGCGGTCGAAGCTTGAGTCAGCGAAAGAGCGACTCAATGCACTGAACCCCGAGGTCGAGGTCGTAACCCACGAGATGGCTGTCTCGTCCCAGAACGCACTCGAGCTGTTCGCTGGCTACGATCTAGTCGTTGATGGGACTGACAATTTTCCGACTCGGTACCTGGTCAATGACGCCTGCGTACTCTCGGGTAAGCCGAACATTTATGGCAGCATCTATCGGTTTGAGGGACAGGCGTCGGTGTTCGCCACCGCCGACGGCCCATGCTACCGCTGCATGTTTCCGGAACCGCCGCCGCCGGGGCTCGTGCCGAGTTGCGCTGAGGGGGGAGTGCTAGGCATTCTTCCCGGGGTCGTTGGCACGATTCAGGCCACGGAGGCGGTTAAGGTCATTCTGGGTGTAGGTGAGCCGCTGATTGGCCGGTTTCTGCTCTTCGATGCCCTGAAAATGCGATTCCGGGAGCTAAAGGTAAGGAAAGATCCTGAGTGCCCGGTTTGCGGCGACCACCCCACTGTCACCAAGTTGATCGATTATGAGCAGTTTTGCGGAATTACGCCTGTCGTCGAGGAGCCCGCGCCCTTGTCGTCGTCTGATGCCGCGACAGTCGAGGAACTGAAGACCCGGCTTGATCGTAAGGATTCGTTCCTGCTTCTCGATGTACGCGAGCAACGGGAGTTCGAGATCTGCCGCATACCTGGCTCGGTGCTGATTCCGCTGGGAGAACTGCCGTCCCGACTCGCCGAACTCAAGGGCCGAGACGACGTGATCGTACATTGCAAGTCTGGGGTGCGTAGTGGCAAGGCGGTCGCTTTACTGAGAGGTTCAGGCTTCGCGGGCGCGCGCAATCTGACCGGCGGCATCCTTGCCTGGATCGATAGGATCGATCCGACACTGCCGAAATACTGATGTGACGACGTCTTTAATTCGGAGAATCTGAACACCACCGGAGGGAACTTGGGTGGTCCTGCCGCGTCCAGTTCCGCTAGAATGGGGCCGTCCACCGACTGGCAGCTAGTTTATGTTGCGACTCTCGAAAAAAGCCGAGTACGCGTTGATGGCCTTAAAGGATCTGGCCTCGCGGCCAGAGACCGAGGCGCCGAGCGCCCGCGAGATCGCCGAGCGCTACGGTATCCCTCTCGAGTTGATGGCCAAGGTGCTCCAGCGCCTGGTCCGTCGCGACCTTCTCGCGTCCCACCATGGCACACGGGGCGGGTATCAACTGGCGAGACCTTCTGGTCAGATATCGGTGGCTGAGGTCATTGAGGCGATCGACGGTCCGGTGATGGTGACAGCTTGTGCCAGCATGGACGATGATTGCGACCAGTTCGCCAACTGCAATATTCGTGATCCGTTGTGGCGGGTCAAGGATCAGATTGTCCGCGCATTGACCTCGTACAGTTTGCAGGCGCTCGCGGCCGACCGAGCTCCATTGGTACCAGTGTCACTTGCTCCCCGTTCACCGGGAACGAACGGTCTGGCGGTTCCTGTCGATACCCGCTGAGCGTTCGCCGGCTCCAAGCACCGCACCTCCCTGGGCGCCTTCGGGTTGTGGGCGTCTGCAAGCTGGCTGGTGGCCTGTCGATGAATCTGCCTATTTACATGGACGGCCACGCAACGACCCGGGTCGATCCGCGGGTGTTGGCAGCGATGCTACCGTTCTTTGACGAGCACTACGGTAACGCTGCGAGCCGCCACCATCGGTTTGGCTGGGACGCGCGAGACGCTGTGGCCGATGCGCGCGCAGCAGTGGCGGGGTTGATTGGTGCCACGGCGCGCGAACTGGTCTTCACGAGTGGGGCCACTGAGTCGAACAATCTCGCGCTGAAAGGTGTCGCCGACGCGTCACGGGACCGCGGCAACCACGTCGTAACCGTCCAGACCGAACACCGTGCCGTACTGGACCCGTGCGCGCGACTCGAACAACAGGGCGCTGAGGTCTCGTATTTGCCGGTTCGCAGCGATGGATTGCTGGACCCGCTGGAACTGGCTGCGGTGATCACGTCGAAGACGGTGTTGGTTACGGTGATGATGGCGAACAACGAAATTGGCGTCCTGCAGCCGGTGGCGGACCTGGCGAATGTGGCTCAGCTGCGCGGAGTGCCGTTTCACACGGACGCGGCTCAGGCCGCCGGAAAGGTGCCCATCGATGTATCCGCGGACGGCATCGACCTACTGTCGCTCACGGCCCACAAGCTCTATGGACCCAAAGGCGTCGGGGCCCTGTTCGTGCGTCGGGGTTCCCGTGTAACGCCCATCATGGACGGTGGAGGCCACGAGTCTGGACTTCGTTCGGGTACGTTGAACGTACCGGCCATCGTGGGGTTCGGCCGTGCCGCGATGCTGTGCACGGATGAGATGGTCGCCGAGGGGACTCGACTAAGCCGGCTCCGCGACCGGCTCTGGACCGGATTGCAACGGTCGTTGAGTGGGGTGACTGTGAACGGGTCGATGACGGCTCGGCTCCCGCAGAGCCTCAACATCAGTGTTAGCGGGGTCAACGGCGAGCAGTTATTGTTAGGGTTGGATGAGGTGGCCGTGTCGTCCGGAGCGGCGTGCACGTCCGTGCACCAGGAACCGTCGCACGTGCTTCGTGCGTTGGGTTTGGGTGATGCTGCGGTTCGGGCTTCGATTCGATTCGGACTGGGTCGGTTCAATACCGAGGCGGAGGTCGACTACGTTGTTCAAAAGCTCAGCAGCCTAGTGACTCGGTTGCGAAACCCCGTTCCAGTTTTCGAACTCGGGGACGACGATGGGAATCTACCGTCCGGTTGGTGTGCCGAGTCGGACGGTGAGATAGACTGAGGTGGTCCGTGATTGAGATTACCGAAGCTGCGTCGAAACGGATCCACAGCGCGATGGACCAGGAGGGGATCACCGAGGGTGGTCTCCGGGTAGGGATCAAAGCGGGTGGATGTTCCGGGCTGAGCTACATCTTTAAATGGGAGCAGTCGCCGACGCCTGATGACCAGATTTTTGAAAGCCGTGACGGAGCCAAGATCTTCGTCGACCCGAAGAGTTTCGAGTACCTCAACGGTACCGTGCTGGACTGCGACCCGAACATGCTCAGTCAGAATTTGATTATCCGCAATCCCAACGCTAAGACTGAGTGCGGTTGCGGCCTCTCGTTCGGCGTGTAGGCCGTTACCCAGCGTTGCCCCGTGACCGCGGTGCGGCATTGCTTTCCGCCGGCCGCTGGTCGCTGTTGCGTACTTAATTGGTCGGTTGTCTGATGGTTCCTTGGCTATCAGGCCTAGAGCATCGATGTCCAGTCTCAGTCCACACAGGCACGACAATCGGCCTAGCCGCCCTCTTGCGGTCGTGTCGAATCGGGAGCCGTATCTGCACTCACTGGCGGGGGACGGGTCGCTCACCTGGGCGCCGACCACTGGCGGCGTGTCGGTCGCTCTCGATGCCTTGATGCGTGAGCGTGGTGGCGTGTGGGTCGCTCATGGCGCAGGTGCTGCTGACCGGCAGGCGGTCGACGACGACGACCGGGTGCTCGTGCCGCCGAATTCGCCGAGCTATGCGCTGCGACGGGTTTGGCTCAATGAGTCCGAAGAACATCACTACTACGAGGGGTTTGCGAATGAGGGACTATGGCCACTGTGCCACGTTGCTCACGTCAAGCCGGTCTTTCGGGCAAAGGACTGGCACGTCTATCGCAGTGTGAACGAGCGATTCGCTCGGACGGTCAGCGACGAGCTTCCAGACCTAGCCGCACCAGTTTTCATCCAGGACTATCACTTGGCTCTTGTGCCTGGATACTTGCGCCGTCTCCGTCCAGAAGCGAGGATTGCCCTCTTCTGGCACATTCCCTTTCCGCATCCTGAAAAACTGAGGCTCTGCCCGTATCGTCGCCAGCTTCTGGAGGGTTTGGTGGCGACCGACTTACTCGCGTTTCAGCTCGATCGGGACCGTCTGAATTTCCTGGCAGCGGCGCACGCCGAGTTCGGAGCTAAGGAAGACCGAAGTCGGGTGTACGTTGGCGGTCGTTCGGCCAGCGTTTGTGCTGTGCCCATCGGGGTCGATTTTGATCGCATCCAGAGAGTGACGCGTGATCCTAGTCTCGAGAGCGAGATGAAACGGTTACGGCGGGAGCTTCGTATCAACACCCCGATAATCGGGATTGGGGTTGACCGCTTGGATTACACGAAAGGCATTCTGGAGCGCCTCGCAGCATTGGATGCACTTTTTAGCCGCTGGCCGGTTCTGCGTGACCAGCTTACATTCGTGCAGATTGCGGTGCCGTCTCGATCGAAGCTGGATAGCTACGCTGCGGTGGAGGCCGATATCGACCGGCAGGTCGCGAAGGTCAACGCGAAGCACGCGCGCGCCGGTGACGACACCGGTCCGATTCGGTATCGTAAATCTGCACTCCGGATTCGTCGACTGGTTGCACTCTATCGGCTAGCTGATTTCTGCATCGTTAGCTCGCTTCATGACGGGATGAACCTCGTTGCGAAGGAGTTCGTAGCGGCCCGTGAGGATCTTGGGGGGGTACTCGTATTGAGCGAGCTGGCAGGCGCTGCACAGGAACTTGGTGACGCCGTCATCATCAATCCATACGACGTCGAGGGATTTACGGATGGACTCCGACAGGCGCTGGACATGCCGGCCGGTGAGCGGCAGCGTCGGATGGAACTACTCCGGCGAGTGGTGGCGGGTCGAGACGTGCTCCGGTGGGCCACGGACATCTTAGAGGGGCTCGAGTCCTTGAACTCAGCACCGCTGCCACCCGGGCCCACCGACCACCGGCAACGACCGAACCCGACAATGGTGACGGGTGCCGAACGGCTACCCACGAAGGGCTAGTCGCGTGACCCAGCCCTAAAACTCTGACCAAGACTCGTGCTTCGTCGGGCGTCCAATGCGTCCTACCGTCGACTTCTGCTGACTAGGGTTGCGCTTGGCCTCCCGAGCGTGCCATTCTCTGTTACCAATTTTTCGACAGGAGACAGAATATGTCACGTGCGAAACGCGAGAATTCGCGGCGACGGTTTATGAAACAGGCCGTACTGGGCGCGGGTGCGACCGCGGCTACGCTGGGCACCGGTGCCGCGGGGTTGTCGGCAGCCGAGGAAGAGGACACTCCTCCGATTCGAGTGCCCGCAGAGTTCGAAACGGCTAGAAGCGCGTCGCTGCCCGATGTTGATTTCCCGATGACGGGTGCGCAAGTGTTCGCGCGCGCGTGTAAGGAAGAAGGAGTCGCCGCACTCTTCTGCTGCCCCGGCAACTACAGTGTGATCCATGCCATTTCTGATACCGGCATCCCGACCTACGGGGGGCGGCACGAAGGCTCGCTCTGCCACGCGGCCGACGCGTTTAGCCGGGTAACCGGCGAAATTGCGGCGACTTCCGGAACGGAAGGTCCTGGGTTCACGGACATGATTTGCGGCGTCGCGGCCGCGAACGCGGCGCGGTCGCCGATTCTGGTACTCGCGAGCAACAAAACGATCTTCGCAGAGGACACGGAGCGCGGGATCCAGGACGCGTATCAGCAGCCGACCACGGAAGGGATGCGCAAGTGGGGAAAGCGGTTGATTACTCCCGCACGTGTCCATGAGTACGCTGGTTATGCCTTTAGGCAACTGCGTAGCGGAGTGCCCAAGCCGGTTCACCTCGATTTCCCGGCCGAGATCGCGAACGCTCGGTTCCGTGACGCCAGTGAGATCGAGTACTTCTACGACAAGACAAAGTACCGCACCGAGACGAAACCGCATCCTGACCCCCGAGCGATCGATCGGGCCGTCGCCATGCTGCGTGAGGCCGAGCGTCCGATCCTGGTGTCGAGCAACGGCGTCTTTTACAGCAAAGCCTGGGACGCTCTTCGCCGGGTTGCTGAACGAGCACAGATTCCGGTTGTCGAATCCGGTGCAACGAAAGGGCAGTTCCCCGCCGACCATGCGCTTTCAGCCGATACTGCGCCAGGCGCACTCGCCAGTGCGGATCTGGTTCTGCTGGTTGGCCAGTACTGCATGCCGACGCAGGGCGAATTTGCCTTCGGTCCGGACACTAAGTACATCCGCATCGATCCGTCTGCCGAGGACATCGGCCGGAACCTGCCGATCGACCTGGGGATCGTTAGTGACGAACGGGCCGCACTCGAGGCGCTGGCCGACGCGGTTCCGCAGATGCGTCACGATGCGTGGGTGGCCGAAGTAGCGTCGGCGCGTGCGGAATTTGAAGCCGAAAACGCACGGTATTACCAGACGGGGCTGGGTTACACAGACGCGGTGCATCCGGCCGTCATCGGCAAGGAATTGGCCGATTTCGTGCACGCGGGTAACCTTCCGCGCGACCGTACCACGATCGTACAAGGTGGCTACGGCATCGCTCGCTACACGCGGCGGTATCTTCGGAGCTACCGACCCGCACAGATTATGAACGGTGCTTACCAGTACGGGGCCATTGGTCCAGACGTGGGTTACACGATTGGCGTGGCGGCCGCAGTGCGACAGGGAACCGGACCGCAGGCCGATTACCAAGGCCATCCGGTGATTGCGATCACGGGCGACGCCGGGTTCGGGTACACCGGCATGGAGATGGAAACTTTGTCCAAGTACCGCTTGCCGGCAGTCGTCATTGTGTACAACAACAATGCCTGGGGCACTTGGGAAGGACAGCGCAACAACCAAGTAGGTCTGCCGGTCCATCTGTTTCAGGAGAACTTGCGGTACGACAAGCTTGGCGAGGCGCTCGGCGCGCACGGGGAATACGTGACGAAGCCGGCAGAATTCCGGCCGGCCCTCGAGCGTGCCTACCAGGTGGCGCTCGATGAAAGTCGTCCGTCGGTCGTCAACGTGCAGGCGAAGAAGGAGTTCTGGCTGCGGGACCAGTACGCGCCGGGGTTCCTCGGAAAGATCGAGCCAGGCGTACTGTCGTACTATCACTAAGGTTCGCTGGCATCAGCAGACAGGAGTCGTTGGAGGGAGCGGGTGGGGTGTAGCGGCTCCTTCGTTTTTGTAAAGTGGTAGCGCGCCGTCTGACACCAGAACAGTCACTCGCCGTGGTTCGGGAACGTCTCCGAGCCTACGCCGATCGCGGTGTCTTTCGGGGTTTCAGCGAACAAGCTCCGGTTGCCGGACGGCATCGTTTTCGTTTTTCGTGGCTTGGGACGCGGCCGCTCTTCCTGCACTACACGCCGACCACCGGGACCTTTGTCTTCCGGAATCTACTGCCCAACATCGCGTCGCGGTCGCTTCTCTCCCGCGATCTGCAAGCATTTGTGTCTGGACGGGCGTCACCGCGGCTGCCTGCGCATCGCCGGGTTGATCGGCGCAGGGCCCGGATTCGGTGCGTGGCTTCGCGTGGCTCCGCGTCAATCGAACTTGTAGCCACGCGCAATCATCACGAATACGGTGTTAATCGGGTGGTCAATCTCACACACGAGATCTTCCTGTACCTCCACACGTATCAGCCTGAGTACATGTGGGAGAATTTTGACGCGCCGCAGGAATAAACAGGGAACGCAAGATGAAAGACGAAAACCTCCGCTGTCTTGTGGCTCTCGGGCTCGCCTGTGCCACGGGTGTGACGGTCGCGACGTTTCAGACGCATCCGGCCGAGCCGCACCGGCACACCGAAGGTCAGACCCTCGAGAATCCGAACGAGGCGAACTCCGATTCGGTGGCCACTGGCCGGCAGCGCTATGTGTTCATGTGTCGTGAATGTCATGGGAACACGGGGCTCGGGGACGGGGACATGGCCCACGCCGGTGGCGATGTGCCGGACTTCACCGACGGGGCCTGGTTGCATGGATCGTCGGATGGCGAGATTTTTCTTGTCATTAAAGACGGCGTGTCAGCCGATATGCAACCGTACGCGGACCGTATCAGTGATGAGGACATCTGGCACCTCGTAAACTACCTCAAGACCCTTCAGCGCTAGCGTGTCTGGTCGGGCATCGCGGTTGGAGCGATCTGGTGAGCGTCGAAGTTGATTTTGCGATTCGAGTCGTTACACGTCGTCGTCGGTGACTTCGGCGTGGACGCGGGGGGCCCGCTTAACGACGACGGTAAGGCCGAATAATGCGATGGCGGTGGAGGCGGCCAGTCCCACATACGCGCCGGTGGCCATGACTGGTTCGATCACCGTTGCCGCTTGCCCGCCTTGAACAATTGCCTGCGCCTGTGAAACCGCCCAACCCTGCTGGGTCGCGGTCCGTACCATGAGTCGCTCCGCGAGAAACACGATGCCGAAGGCGGCCAGTCCCACGAGCAATAACGGATGTCGAGAGTTCTTTCGGGTCGCGATGCTTAGACTCGCTAGTATTACGGCCGCGACGGCGAGCCCCAATACCCAGATGCCTGCGAGGTCAGGCACGCCGCCGTACTGCTGGTTCCCGACGGTGATCCACGGCATGAACGCGCTTGCAGCTAGTAACGTGCCTGCGGTTACAGGCCAGTAGTACGCGCGCATCGAATGGCGAAGCAGACCCCGAAGTGTCACCGGAGACGAGTGTAGCATTCGTGGGCGATCCGGGGTGACGGTGGCTGTCAGAATCAGTGAGGTGCGTGCGGCGTCGCCAACCGAGTGAGAAGTCGCTCGATGGCAGCCGGATCGGGGAGGCGATACTGGGCCCGCGACGGCCGCGATCCCACAACGACGGTGAGCCCGCGGTCGCCGACGGCGTCGAACGCATGCTCGTCTGTTCGGTCGTCCCCCAGATAGATGGGGAATGCCGCGGCGCCGTGTCGATGACGGGCGTCGGCTTCGATCCAGCGCACCGCATCCCCCTTGTCCCACGCAATGTTCGGCAGCAGTTCAAAGACACACTCTCCCCGTTGCAAACGTAAGGTGCCAGCCTCAATCATCGGGCGGGCGAGCGTCCAGAACGATCGTTCCGCGTGCTGCCGGTCGCGAGGGCTTGCGGCTCTGACGTGGAGCGCCACCGACAGGTCCTTATTTTCGAGTAGAGCGCCCGGAAACGACGCAGTCGCATCAGCGAGTGCGTTTCCTAGGCGCTGTATCTCGTCGTGGAGGGCGCCAAGGTCTGGAACTTGGAACTGTTTGTCGGGGCCGTCGATTTCCATGCCGTGAAGCCCCGCATAGTACGCCGAGCCGCGCAGGCCCGCGCGCTGCCGCACGTCTGCCGCCCGTCGTCCACTGACGATCCCCACGCTCCACGTCGGACGGGCCGCTAGCGCCGAGAGAGCTAACCGGCGTGGCGGGGACAGTATTACTGCGTCTGGCGCGTCCTTGAATTCGCAGAGAGTCCCGTCAAAATCGGTGAGCAGTAGCACCGGATGCTCGCGGACGGCGGTGATCGCCGCCACGATTTGCTCGACACTCGAAAACGTGGAAGCGGTCACAGCATTCAGCTAACTTTCAGAGCGCACGCTCGCCGAGCCAACTATGCTAGCAAGTCTGCTAGGGAGCCCTTATCTCGCCAGCTCGAGTAAAGGAAGGAACGCCTCCGGGTGCAGCGCACGGGCGATTGCTGTAGTTGCCTCGGCTAGGCGCGGCCCCGGTTGCACGAAGTGATTACCGAGAAGAAGGTGCACCTGTTGGTTGCGTACGGCCGGGACGGCCGGCAGCCGGTTCCAGACCGCGACCTCTGCTGCCCGGGTTTCTTGGGTCATGCGGTCGTCGTACGTCAGTTCGATGACAACGTCAGGGGCCGATGCCAAGATTGCCTCCGACGTTATCTGGAGCGACTCACGGGCAATGTGAGCGAGCACGTTACGCCCGCCCGCCGCTTCCAGCATGTCGTGCAGGAACCCCGTTCCCCCGCTCGCGTAGATGTTGCGGAGTGCACCGGGCTCCCGACCAAATACCAGTAGCACGCTGGGACGTTCGCGCTGAGCGACCCGTGCCCTGACATTCTCGAGCTCGGCCTGCATCGAATGAATGAGCCGTTTCGCGTCGTTTGGACGTTTGATCTGCATTCCGAGGTGGGAGATGACCGAGAGCGTGTCGTCTATTCCGCCGTGGGTGTAAGGGAGGACCTGAATGCCTGCGCGGGCAAGTTGTTCGGCTTGGTTCTGCTGACTCCCGTACAGCAAGACGAGGTCCGGTCGCAGCGCGAAAATCTGTTCCATGTCGGGATCTAGTAGTCCTCCAACTCTGGGTCTGGTGGTGATATCTGGTGGGTGCGTATCGAAGCTTCCGACGCCGACCACCTGATCGCCGGCGCCCATGGCAAACAAGGTTTCGGTTAAGGCGGGGACGATCGAGACGATCCGCTGAGGTTGCTCCTGGGCGCTGACGAGCCCGGGCGCCGTCAGAAACGTTAGGGCAAGGATCGCATGCTTTTGGCGTTTGGTTCTGTTTGTCATCGGTGTCGTACCAGGAGCCACAAAAAGAACGGACCACCCAACATGGCGGTGACCACTCCGACGGGTAGCTCCATTGGAGAGAGGACGGTGCGCGCCGCGACATCGCAGGCAACGAGGAACGCCGCCCCCACGAACGCAGAGGCCGGCATTACCAGCCGGTGGTCAGCACCCACCAGTAATCTGATCAGGTGCGGCACGATGATGCCAACGAAGCCAATCGGCCCACCGATTGCTACGGCCGCACCGGTGGCGAGTGAGGCACTGAGAAACGCCAGGCGCTGGGTGTTCAGCACGTCGATGCCCCGGGTTGCTGCACTGTCGGCGCCGAGCGTGAGTAGGTTCAGCGCGCGCGGCAACCGGGCGAACACGGCACCTGCCAACCCCATCGGCACGATAGCCCAGAGAATGGGGTTGTAACTGCCGACGTCGAGGTTGCCCATGACCCAGCGCACAGACTGGAGGGTTTGCGCTGGGTCAGCGACGTATTGGACGAATAAGATGACCGCCGAAAACAGCGAGTTGAGGGTAACTCCGGCAAGCAGGAGGACTAACGTCGACAATCCCTGTCGCCGCATTGTTGCTAAACCGTAGACGATCGCCAATGCACCGACTGCGCCCGTGAAGCTGGCGACGGGTACCGCTGCCGCGCCGAGGACCGCCAGCGGTACGCCGAAGGTAATGACGAGCATCGCACCGAGGGAGGCTCCAGCCGATACCCCTAGCGTGAACGGGGTCGCGAGCGGGTTGCGTAACAGCGCCTGAAGGACGACGCCGGCGGTCGCTAGTGAGGCCCCGACCAGTGCCCCGGCGATGGCACGGGGCAGCCGCGCGATGAAGAAGATCTGTGCGTCCACGTTCTGGGCGAATGGCAGTGATTGGTCAAAGACGGCACGCAAACTGATTGGGGTCGGGCCCACTAGTGGAGCTGCGAGGCAGGTAAGCGCCGCAAGGGCACCGAAACCGATGTGTACCAACCAAATATGGCGTCGCAGATCACCCGCTGAAACGGAGGATACGGTTGAGATAGCGGAGATCCCTTCGAGCATGTGTCTTGTTTTCTTGCTATCTGTGGGAGAGTGGCACCACGGTTAGATGACGGCTAGTCGCGTGGCGATGCACGTCGGCTTCGACGTCGTAGACTGCTCCAATAGTCGCCGGGGTCAGCACTTCGTCGGTCGGACCGGCGGCGACGATCTGGCCGTCTCGGAGCAGCACTAGGTCATGGCACAATCCCGCGGCAAAGTTGAGGTCGTGCGTGCAGACGAGCACCGTCGTGCGTCGGGTGCGGTTTAGTTGGTCGATGAGCGCGGCGGTGGTGAGTTGAAACGCTAGGTCGAGCGATGACGTCGGTTCGTCGAGCAGCAGCACCCGGTTCCCCGTCTCTTCCTTTTCAGCGCCCCTACTAGAGGGAGCTGGTTCAAATTGAGCCAGGGCCCCCGCCACCACGACCCGCTGTTTTTCTCCACCACTCAGGGTGCGAAACGTCCGTTCTTCAAGGTGCGCGGTGCCGGTTTCCGCCAACATCCGTCGCGCGATTTCGAGATCGTCCGGGGTCTCGAGTTCGTACGTGCGCAGATGTGGGTAGCGACCCATTAACACGATTTCAAGAACCGTGTAGTCGAAGGTGAGCTCCGTTTCCTGCGGCACCACCGCTAGGCGTCGCGCGAGGACCCGACGGCTCAGGTCGGCCACGTTCAGACCGTCGAGCGTTACCTGGCCGCTGCCCGGCGTCAGCAGGCCGGCCAGTAACTTGAGCAGTGTCGTCTTACCCGAGCCGTTGGGG
>DQEK01000337.1 GCA_003533545.1 Acidobacteriota bacterium
TCGCGCCGTCAGTCCTCTACCTCGGCGTCCAGGCACTCCTCTAACAGCGATTCCAACTCGCCTGCCTCGGACGGGCGTAGCCCATCCGCGTGGAGTTCGATCGCGATCGCGAGTGCGCGGCACGTCGTTTCCCGCCGGCGGGGAAACTGCCACCCACGGTTCAAGGTCGTGAAGAACGGCCCACCGCAGGAACGTCAAGCTCCGCAGCCGACCGGACCACACACCCCTTTTCCAGCACAACCACCCAGTCCGCCAGATATCGCACTTCTGCAGCGTCGTGCGACACGTACACCATGGGCATCGCCAATTCGTCTCGGACACGCTCAAGATACGGCAAAATGCGAGAGCGCAAAGCGCTGTCGAGCGCGGTCAGTGGCTCGTCGAGCAACAATACCGCCGGCGACGCCATCAACGCCCTCGCCAACGCGACGCGCTGGCGCTCTCCCCCCGAAAGCGCCCCAATGCTGCGATCGAGCACGGCGCCGAGTTCGAGTAACCCCACGACCGGCTCGATCGCCTGCCCGCCTCCGGAGCTCACGCCGTAGAGTATGTTGCGCCGCACGTTCAGGTGAGGGAACAACGCCTGGTCCTGCGGGACATAGCCGACACGGCGACGGTTTGGCGGCACGTCGACGGCCGCCTCGGAATCGAAAAGCGTGCTGGCTCCAATGCGAATCACCCCACGTCGGGGGGTCCGCAGCCCTGCGATCGATTCAAGAATGCTGGTCTTCCCGGCACCAGATGGTCCAAACAACACGACCACTCCGGCCTCGAATCGTTCGCGAACCTCAAGCGTGAAGTCGCCCTGGCGCAGCATGAAATCGAGGGTGAAGGGAATAGGCATCAGTTCGGCGGTGGCTATCGTGGAGCGGCAGCGCTGGCCCCCTGTACAAGCCGGGTCACGCGGTCGTGAGCCGATTCGACAGCAGCAGGGCTACGAAAGCAATAACGGCCGACACCGCCAGCATGGACATCGCCGCCGCCTGCTGTCCGGTTTCGGTATAGCTGAAGATGGAAACGGCGATGGTGCGCGTACTCGGTAGCGCACCGGCCACCATAATCGTGGCGCCAAACTCCCCGAGCGCTCGCGAGAACCCGAGGAGTGCGCCGGCCAGGACGCCGCGACCGGCTAACGGCAGGCTGATGGTAAAGAAAATGCGGGCCGGACTGGCCCCAAGCGTGGCGGCGACCTGCTCGTAACGACGGTCGACCTGCTCAAACCCGGCGCGCGCGGCCCGCACCAGCAGGGGCAAACCCATAACGGCCATTGCGATGACGACCGCCTTCCAGGTGAACAGAACGTCAAACCCGACCTGTGCCAACAGCCCGCCAAGGGGACCTCGCCGACCGAACAGCCAGAGAAGAATGAGCCCGGTCGCCACCGGCGGTAGCACGAGCGGTAGTGAGACCAAGGTGTCGCACACCGAACGACCGGGAAACGGTCGGCGCGCGAGTAGCCAGGCGAGCACCACGCCGGGCGGCAACATAAGGAGGGTCGCCAACAGCGCCATAGCCACGGTGAACGATGCGACGGAAAAAATCTCTGAGGTCATTCTTCGGTCACAGGCACGATGAATCCGGCGTCCTGAAAACGCGCTCCAGCTTCCGGCCCACGCAAGTAAGTGAGCAGCTGCTCAGCCAGGCCCGGGTCGGCCGACCCGGTGGTGATCGCTGCTGGATACCGAATGTCTGGCCCGTCTGGGATCGGCACGGTAAAGACTTCCGTTACCCTATCCGAGGACAGCATGTCAGTCCGGTAGACAATGCCGGCATCCGCTTCGCCAGCCTCGATAGTCGTCAGGGCCGCACGCACATTCCGAGTCGGTATGAGCCGGGTCTGCAACTGGCCCCAGACGCCAACTGACTCTAAGTAGGTTCGTGCATAGACACCGGCAGGAACCGCCACCGGATCAGCTAGCGCGATGCGTCCAGCCAACTCGCCCAACCCTTCAGGCGAACTCATCCTGAACGTCGTGTCGAGGGGCGCGATGACAACCAGTTGGTTGGCGAGCAGGTCTACTCGGCTCGCAACACGGATGAGCCCCTCGGCCGCCACGCGATTCATCTGCGCCTGGTCCGCACTGATGAAGAGATCAACCGGCGCACCAGCGATCAACTGAGCCGCGAGGGTGCTGGAGGAGGCCAGGTTCAGTTCGACCTTGACGCCGGAGCTTCGCTCAAACGCGGCGGACACCGGTTCAAGCACCGGCGTCAGGCTCGAAGCCGCTGACACAATGAGCGAGTTCGGTGTCGTCCGGTCCGCGCTGGCCCCGCACGAAGCCGAGCACACGGCGAGCGAGATCGAGACGATCAAGCGACACATACATATCCACTTTAGTATGATTACAGTTGATTTATCAAACGAATCAAGTCGATTAAGAGAACTTCTTCAACTGAGGCGTGACATATGGCGGTGCTGACGGTACGTGAGGCGGCTAATAGACTGGGAATCGGGTATTCGACTCTCAAGCAGTGGATCTACAAAGGGAGGGTCCGGACGAGCCGCACCGACGGCGGGCATCACCGCATCGCCGAGTCTGAAGTCGATCGCCTGATGGCCAGAGAGGCCGGACCTGGGCCGCCACGCGCGGCACGGCGTCAACGAACCGGCGGTGTGCTGATGGTGGTGAGTGGGCGCAACCGCCTTCGCGGCGTCGTCGAGGAAGTGCGTCGGGAGGGACTCGTAGCGCAGGTGCGGCTGCGCATCGGGGAACAATGGCTAACCGCAGTGATCACACGCGACGCACTCGACGAACTCGGATTAAAGCGAGGAGACGAAGCGACCGCGCTCGTGAAGGCAACCGAAGTCATGATCGCTCGCGAAGCACCCACAATGGGTCGGACCTGAGCACTACGGACGCGTGAACGTCGCCGGTAACACCGACTGCAACTGGAGCCCCCAGTGACCGTCCTGCTTGGTCATGACGTAAAGTCCAGGGGCTGTGAAGTAGGGCAGACCGTCCGAAGCGTGGCGGGTAAACACAATCCGAAAGTGAACCTTGTCCGGAGACACATGCACGGCTTCGGCCAGATCGAGCGTCGAGTGGTCCCATCCAGACTGCCGAAGAACCTCAAAATCGACGAAAATCTCCTCAGCACTGGCCCGCACCACCACAAGTCCGTTTTGGCCGATCGTCAACCGGGGGAAATTGCTGATAGCAGCGACGGCGTCGTTGTCCGCGGCGTTCCAGGCGAGAAAGTACTCCTCAAGTGCCGCGCGAGCCTCAATCTCGTGCTGCCGGTCATCCGCTTGTTCCTGCGCGAATGCCAGACCGGGCCCCGTCACAATAACGACCAGTGTCACAAGGACAGCCCAAAAGACCCGAACTAGACCCGCGCCTTTTTCGTCAATCCGTGCAAAGATCTCGGTGTGCATGGACGCCCTCCCCACAGCGTTAGCGTTCTCGCATAGCAATCAGAGCAAGTGTAGACCGAACTTGGGTCGGGTGTCCTGACCCACGATCGCAAAGGTGGAAGTAATGGAACGACATCTCCTGGTCCTGCTGGTCATTATCATCTCGCTCGGCCTCGCGGGCGACGCCTCGGCACAAGCTGGCCTCGCCGACGGCGCGGAAGTCTACGCCGCTAACTGCGCAATGTGTCACGACGGCACACGGCCACGTATGCCAACGCGCGATGCGCTACGGGAGCGGTCGGCGCAACAAATTCAGACGACGCTGGTCTCCGGTGCGATGCGTCAGTTCGGGGCGAGCCTGACCGCCACAGAGCGTCGAGCGGTGGCGGAGTTCCTGGCCGGAGAATCGGCTGGCACCCTGGACTCGGCCGTCACGGCCCTACCGGACAGCGCCTACTGCACTAGCGAACCGGCGGCGGGCATCGACCTGTCGGCGCCATCGTGGAACGGCTGGGGGGTCGACTTGGAGAACCGGCGCTTCCAGCCCACGCCTGGCCTTACCGCGGACGAAGTACCACGTCTCCGCCTGCGGTGGGCGTTCGCGTTCCCGAACGTGACCGACGCCGGGTCGCAGGCGACGATCGTTGCCGGGCGGGCGCTGCTCGGCACGCGGAGCGGTCTGGTCTACTCGCTCGACGCCGCCACCGGCTGCGTGCAGTGGGTGCATGAAGCGCCGGCCGCCGTCAGATCGGCGATCTCCGTCGGTCCGGCGCCAGGAGGCGGCTTCACTGCCTATTTCGGCGATGCGCTGGCGACGGCGCATGCCGTCGACGTCATGACCGGCGCGCTGCGTTGGTCGACGTCGGTCGAGGAGCACCCGGCCTCGCTTATCACCGGCGCCCCGACCCTCCACGAGGGACGACTTTACGTGCCTGTCTCCTCGCTGGAAGAGGTCTCAGCCGCTGACCCTCGATACGAATGCTGTACTTTCCGGGGCAGCGTAGTCGCGCTCGACGCCACGACCGGAGAACGGCTCTGGAAGACCTACGTCGTACAGGACGAACCGCAGCCGACTCGGCTCAACGCCGCCGGCGCACAGAACCACGGACCGTCCGGCGCTGGCATCTGGTCCGCACCGACGCTCGATCCGGCGAGAAACCTGCTCTACGTTGCCACCGGGGACGCCTACTCCGACCCGGCGGCCGTCGAAAGCGACGCTATCGTGGCGCTAACGATGGACACCGGCGAAATCCAGTGGGTCCGCCAGACGACGCCGGGGGACGCGTTCACTATCGCCTGCGTCGGCGCGGGTCTCTTCGGACTCCCGGGGTCCGACAACCCGATCATGCGCGCCAACTGCCCGGAATCGGAGGGGCCGGATTTCGACTATGGTAGCTCGCCGATTCTGATCACTCGCAACGGAGACGACTTGCTGCTGTCCGGCCAGAAGTCCGGCGTGATGTATGGGATCCGTCCCGAAGACGGGGAGATCATGTGGGAGACCCGGGTATCGGACGGCGGTCTGATCGGTGGCATCGAGTGGGGGTTCGCCACCGATGGAAACGACGTATTCGT
>DQEK01000090.1:0-1180 GCA_003533545.1 Acidobacteriota bacterium
CGCAGGGTTCGCGACCGGGATGTACACGCGTGCTTCGGTGGGATCGAAGCCGAAGGGAGTCCAGACCGCTCCGCCGCCGATTAGCTCGCTCTCGGGGTCCGACCAGGTCTCGGCTCCAGGCTCGCCGGCGTTGGGGATGAGGTTAAAACGCCAAACCGGTGAGCCGTCTTCCAGATTAAATGCCCCAACCCATCCGCGTACGCCGAGCTCGCTTCCGGCGGGGCCGATGATGATGAGATCTTCGAAGATGACGGGCGGCATTGTGAACGATGCCCCTACCTCCGGATCAGCTGCAGGCGTTTCCCAGAGTAGTTCGCCGGTCTCAGCATCCAGGGCGATCAAAAATGCGTCCACCGTGCCGCGAACCACCTTGCCGTCCTTGAGCGCGACGCCGCGGTTGTTCGGCAGGTTGGTATCTCTCGCTTTTGTTCTCCACTCGTGTCGCCACTTGAGGTCACACGTCGTCGCATCGACCGCCATGGTCGACGTTCCCGCCGTGAGATACATGACTCCCTGATAGACGACGGGATTCGTGTTGAATGGCCCCGTGAAGGCGGTCTGATAGATACAGACCGGTCGCAGCGACGCCGCGTTATCTCGATTGATCTGATCGAGATCCACGTATCGTTGCGCGTCGTAGCCATGCCGTGTCATCAGCCAGTCTGTCGTATTGGTTGATGCGGCGTTCAACTCGGCCTGTGTCGGACCAGGCTGCGCCAGACCGTTTCCCGCTGCCGCGATAAGCATCAGCGTCAACACGTACGGGGTTCGAGTATCTCTCATCCTTGTCTCCCTGCTGTCCACGATGGTCCGGGTGGAGACGCCGCTCCCACCGCTGGTGGGTAGGGGTCCACTGCGGTGTTGAGATGCGGACCGGCGTAGCCCCCTAGGAAGTGCGCCACTCGACTCGGAACGACCACCAGTCGTCGGGTCGCGGGGCGTCCGGCGGCGGGGGTTGACTAGCGGGTGCGTCGAGCTGGTTGAGCTTTTGTACCCTCGCGCTCCACGCCTGGTCGAGTTCTGCGGGCTCCATCACGCGGCTCACCGTGACGGGGTAGACGGTGCCGTCCAGTCGTAGTCTCCCCCTGCCGTTTTCCACGGCAGCATTCGACCAGCGTTTGGTGCCGCACTGCGAGCAGCTCAGATAGAGCTGTCCGGTGGGCGTCGACATGCAGTTTAG
>DQEK01000090.1:1576-2830 GCA_003533545.1 Acidobacteriota bacterium
TGGTTCGCGAACGCCCAATCAGTCACCGGTCCATCGGCTCCCGCACCAAAGAGATACGCGCCTGGGGTGCGTTCGCATGGACAGGTGGAGGACCAGCCGAGGAACGCCACGACGAGTACGGCCACCAGGCTAACCGGGACGATGAACATCGGTCGTCGAACCATCTTCGTCAGTGCTCCGCGCTGTGCGTCAGTCATAGTGCTAATCCTCGCTACGATTCCCGGATGAACCCATGCCGGTCGCACCGACCTCGAGTCCAGGTCTCACCAACGACTCGGCCGCACCGGACCGGGTCCAACCCGGAGCCGGCGTCTGTAACACGGGACCCAAGTCGGCAGCGCCAAAAGACCGCTCGACCTGACCGTCAGGCGGTCGGCCGTATGGGGTGGAACGCTGCCTCGGTATGCGGCCCGCAGTGGCGATCAGTGCTTCCATGTCCTCGGGCGACAGCTCTTGGCCAAATTCCGCGCCGGCAGCCCGAGTGATGCTCTCGTTCATGAGCGTTCCTCCGAGGTCGTTCACCCCGGCCGCTAGGCAGGCGTGCACGCCGCGGGGGCCCATCTTTACCCACGAGGCTTGAATGTTGGGGACCAGCGGGTGCAACACCAGTCGCGCCACAGCATGCATCAGCAATGACTCCCTGAATGTTGGCCCCCGGCGGGCCTTGCCCTTCAGGTAAATTGGCGCTTCCATGTGCACGAATGGTAGCGGAACGAACTCGGTGAAGCCACCGGTACGCGCCTGCAGCTCTCGGATGCTCATCAGATGTCTGGCCCAATGCTCCGGACGGTCAATGTGTCCGTACATGATGGTGGCGGTCGTCTTGAAGCCGATACCATGCGCCGTCTCCATCACTTCGAGCCACTGAGCAGACGAAAGCTTGTCTGGACACAGATCCTGCCTGACCTCGTCATGCAGTATTTCGGCGGCTGTCCCCGGGAGGGTGCCCAGCCCGGCTGTCTTTAACCGCTCGAGAAACTCGCCAAGCGGGAGGTGAAGGGTCGAGGCGCCCTGCCAGACTTCGAGCGGGGAAAACGCGTGCACGTGCATCTGGGGCGTCGCGCCCTTGACGGCACGGCAGATATCCAGGTAGGTGTCGCCGGTGTACTCGGGGTGGATGCCCCCCTGCATGCACACTTCAGTGGCGCCGCGGTCCCACGCCTCGGCACTACGACGCGCAATCTCGTCGAGGTCGAGGTCGTAGGGTGCACCTCGAAGATTCTCGCTGAGCTTGCCCTTGGAGAAGGCGCAGAA
>DQEK01000074.1 GCA_003533545.1 Acidobacteriota bacterium
CCCGAGATGTGATGCCCGCATGTCCACGGCGTCACGGTGATCAGACTTAATTTCGATGACCTCCAATAACTCGATCTCTAGGCCCGCGGAACACGCGCGGCGCCATCAGACCGCCGTCGTCGTGCTTGGAATCTCGTTGATGGCTTTTGCCGACTTGGCTCGAGCTCAGCCGCTCGGCCCACCTCAGCCCTCCACCCCTCTGGAGTTGACCGCGGGTGTACGGCAGGCTAAAGCCGAACAGGTGGACGTTGCGCCACAGATTGACGGTGAGGTGCTGGGTGACCCTGCCTGGGCCGACATTGCCCCCGCGACCGGATTTGTCCAGACGGCGCCAGACGAGGGACAACCGGCATCTGAACGCACCGAAGTGCGGATCGTATTCACCGACGATACGGTTTACTTCGGTATTGTCTGTTACGACCGGGAACCCGCGTCCATCATCGTAACTGACAGCCGTCGCGACTCGTCACTTAGCACCAGCGACAGCTTTCAACTAATTCTCGATACTTTTCTCGACCAGCAGAACGGATTCGTCTTTGGGACGAGTCCGTCAGGACAGGAGTATGACGGCCAGCTGATCAATGAGGGAGCCGGCGGCAGTGGTATGGGGCGGGGGGGGACGTCGTGCGGTGCCGGGGGCGGGTTCAACTTGAATTGGGATGGGGTCTGGCAGGTACGGACGGCCGTTACGGACATCGGCTGGAGCGCCGAGTTCGCGATTCCTTTCCGGACGATTCGATTCCCGACTGGGCGTACGCAGACCTGGGGTGTGAACTTTCAGCGCAACGTTCGCCGTCGGAACGAGCTGGCCTACTGGGCGCCGTTGCCGCGTCAGTTTGATCTGTTCCGGGTGTCGATGGCGGGGCAGCTGACTGGAGTGCAGGCGCCGGAAGGGCTATGGCGGACCCTGCAGGTGACTCCCTACGTGGTCGGTGAGGCAGTGCAGCGAACCGACGCCCTCGACGACGTGGTCAAGGGCCTCGGCGACATTGGTGGCGACCTCAAGTACGGTGTTACGTCCGGGCTTACGGTCGACCTGACCTACAACACTGACTTCGCGCAAGTGGAGGTCGACCAACAACAGATCAACCTTGACCGTTTCAATTTGTTCTTTCCTGAGAAACGCCCGTTCTTCCTGGAGAATGCGGGTGCTTTCACCGTGAGCAACAGCGGTGGGGCGGCGTTCAACGACCCAAGTCAGACCGAACTATTCTTCAGTCGGCGGATCGGTGTCAGTGACAGCGGGCAGGCGGTTCCGATTCTCGGCGGTGCGCGGCTGTCGGGAAAGGTCTCGGACACCGTCACGGTTGGGCTACTCAACATGCAAACCGATGATGTCGGTAGCTCGATGCCAGGGAACAACTTCAGCGTGGCCCGTCTGCGAAAGGACCTACCCAATCGGTCGAGTGTCGGCGCGCTGTTTGTCAACCGGCAGGCGACCGGTGACCTGGCCGTCGACAATGACATCAACCGAACCTACGCCGTTGATGGCCGCTGGGGGTTCGGCCAGAACGGGACCGTGTCGGGGTTTGCCGCCCAGACCGAGACCCCGGGGCTCGCCGGGGAGGATTACGCGTGGGACACCGCCGTTGACTATAACGGGCAGGCTTGGCGTGTTCGCGCTGGCTACATGGAGATGGGCGACAACTTCAATCCTGAGGTGGGGTTCGTGCGACGTCGCGGGTTTCGCAAGGTGGACGGCGGCATTTTTTATACTTGGCGGCCAGACGAGTTTCTAAGAATTCAAGAGTTGCAGCCGCACGTGACCTTTAACCGGTTCTGGAATTATGACGATGGGTTCATTGAGAGTTCTCTGCTCCACATGGACAATGCGTGGGAGTTCAACGACAGTTCGCGGTTGATTACCATGTGGAACGTTCGCAAGGAGGGTGTCGTCCGGCCGTTTACGGTGTCCGGAGTGCCGGTGCTCCCCGGATCGTATGGCTGGAACGAGGTGTCGCTGAATTACAACACTGATAGTTCGGCGCCTGTTACGGCGGGTTTTCGCGTTCAGAGCAGCGGCTTCTTTGGGGGAGAGCTACTGACGTATGGTCCGTCGGTGGGGTTCCGCCGTGGTGAAACGCTCAACGTCACGCTTAACTGGAGTCGGAACGACATTGATCTACCGGCCGGCCAGGTCATTACGAACTTGGTGTCCACGCAAATCGCCTACAATTTTTCGCCGCGGCTGTTCGCGCAGAGCCTACTGCAATACAACGACAGCGCCGATCTGTGGTCGGTGAACTTTCGCTTTGGCTGGTTGCAGGACGCCAACACGGGGCTCTTCCTGGTCTACAACGAGACCGACGGACTCAGCGACATCCCGCACACCAGCGCTGGGCGCAGCTTCATCCTGAAATACAGCTACTTGTTTGATGTGCTGCATTGACAGAACAGGCTTGGCCACTTTGCCTTGAGTTGGCCGGCGTCCAGTACATTGCCCTAACGGTGGGCGGTGCCGACGCGCCGTCGGTTGTCGCCTTCCGCCTGCCAGGATAGCGGCTTTCGCGCCCGTGCTCTGGGCGCTGTCTGTGGACCGATGCCTTCCTCCGCGGTCTGCCACTGCCTCGCTTGCTGGACGCACCGATGGACGATCGTTGCGACCGCCTCGTTGAGATCAGACAAGGTCAAAGCGATCGAGATTCATTACTTTGTCCCACGCCGCCACAAAGTCACGCACGAACGCCTGTTGCGAGCTATCACACGCGTAGACTTCTGCGATGGCTCGGAGCTGGGAGTTTGAGCCGAAGACGAGGTCGGCGGCCGTGCCGGTCCACTTGAGGTTCCCCGTTCCGCGTTCGCGTCCCTCAAACACGTGTTCGGATGTGGAGGAGGCCTGCCACTCAGTGTTCATGTCGAGGAGGTTCACAAAGAAATCACTGGTCAGCATTTCAGGTCGTTTGGTGAAGACGCCAAGGGCGGATTGCCCGACGTTGGTATTGAGGACACGCATGCCGCCGACGAGCACCGTCATCTCAGGAGCGGTCAGCGTGAGCATGTGTGCCCGATCTACCAGTAGCTCCTCCGACGATCTCTGGTGTCCGGCTCCGAGGTAGTTGCGAAACCCGTCCGCGGTGGGTTCGAGTACCGCAAATGAATCCACGTCGGTTTGGTCTGCCGAT
>DQEK01000015.1:0-31659 GCA_003533545.1 Acidobacteriota bacterium
CTTCTGACCGATCCCAGGTCTATTCCCAACAGGACGATCGATTACGCCAAGTACGACATGGTCCGTGTGTTCAACGAGTTGGTCGACGCCTTGCGCCTTAGTGACTCGGTGGTCGAACGAATCGTTTCACGGTTCTTTGGTGCCCCAGCGCGCCATTTCTTGAGAATGAAGCGGTCGGTCAGCCTGCCAGTCTCCGATCGGGGAACTCCCGGCGAAGGCCACCTCGCTCAAGGCCGATACCAGAGTCCCATCCTAGTACAATGGCGTCGCGCAGAGCCCCGGACACGCATTGTCGACATCACTCTGACCCGATTCAAATAGCCGGCGAAAGTCCGCAGCTTCGTGGTAACCGGAGCGTGGAATTCGTTACCCGAGTTAGGGGCCGGGCCTACAACCCCAGGCGAGGGCGAAGGAATGCGCCGATCTTGGCAATAGCGTCGTCGGACTCTGGGACGTTACCGGCCCCCATCTGGAAGACGTGTTGCATTTCTGGGAACACCTCGAGGGTCACATCAACCCCGTCCCGCTGGGCGGCCTCGGCTACCCGCTTCGCGTCGTCGAGCAGCGTCTCATAACCACCCACCTGTATGTATAGAGGGGCTACACCGGTAAAATCTGCGTACATCGGAGACGCTAGAGGGTCTTTTGGGTCGTGGCCGCTCAGGAACATTCCAGCCATTCCCAGCAGCATCGGCGCCTGAACCAGCGCGTCATTAACCGCATTTGTCGTCATCGACTCCCCAAGCCCCTCCATGTCGACCCAGGGTGAGATGGGAACGGCAGCCGCCGGCTGGGCCGTACCCGCATCACGGAGCGCCAGCAGTGTTGCCAGTGTCAGCCCACCGCCAGCTGAATCACCAGAAATGGCAAGATGCGTGGAGTCGTAGCCCTGAGCCAATAGCCACCGGTAGGCCGTTGCCGAGTCCTCAACCGGGGCCGGATGCGGATGTTCTGGCGCCAACCGATAGTCCACGCTAAGCACGCGACAGCCCACCGCTTTCGCAATGTGCCCCGTGAGGCGCTTGTAGTGATGCGCGCCTCCAATAACGTAGCCGCCACCGTGCACGTATTGCACTACGCGGTCCGTTGTACCAACCTCAGCATCGGCCCAAATGGCGGGAACCCCACCAGCGTCGACCTCGGTCCAAGTCACTGAATCAGGCTCGGTCGCGTTGTCGGAAAAGAGTCCATATAACCCACGCATATCGTCTACCGAAACCGGATTTTCCTCGGTGCCAGCAAGTTGTACCAGCGCCTCAACAAGCTTCGCTCTCAATACTTCAGCTTCCGCACTAATCATCGTCTTGTCTCCGACTTTTCCCGGATCCACTTAGCGTAACGTGGTCATACCTGTTTCGTGGCACGCGCCTCGGAACCCCGTCAGGGTTAATAACCAGGCCCGTAAACGCCCTGCCTCTGCGCCAGCGGCCGCTTCTCCGCGGCCCTACCATAGACGTCTATCCCACGACTCCCGAGCATGCACGGCGCTCCGAGCGGTGCTCCAGATCAACACCGCAACGGAACGCTCAACGGGCAAGCAACCTTACCTCTGACTGATTATTCGCCGGCGGTCAGCGCCAACACTGCGTAGGCGGTAGCGACATCTCGCATGAAACGGCCACGCTCGGAGAAGGGGTCGCGTACCTTATTGAGGGACGATGCCGGCCAAGAACCATCCACGCCTTGATGCCCGCGAAGCCAATCCAGACCTTTCACGAGACGGCCGTCTTCCATCGACACGCCGGCCTGCTGCAGAACAAAAACCGCCAGACCAGTCGCATACCCATCACTTGTCGGCTCAAGGGACGTGCCGTCTAGGCGCTGAAACGGCCCAAGCGCGGACAAGGACCAACCACCGTCCCTCCGCTGAAGATCCAGCGTGTCGGTGATGACTGCTTGCTGTTGCAACGCAGTCAAACCGTCCCCCAGCACGGCGGTCGCCCAAAGCCCATGCAACCGATTGAACACATACTGCGAATCCGAAACACCGCCCAGATATGCGACCAACCCCGCGAGGCCAAGTTGCACACGGGGTGTAGAAACGTAGCTATCGGCGGCGGTGCCGACCGCGATTCCTGCCAGCGACGCGCCGAAATATTGCGCAGCGTCGGTTTCCCACGGCTCAAGTCCAAAATTCAGCCATGGCCACGCCCCCGCATCCTTCCCGACATTCACTTGCAGTTCCCAGAGGTGATCCAGCGCCTGGCGTGTGGTCGCGGCGAACCCACCGGTCTGCGCGTCTCTATTCGTCAGAATCAGCGCGTTCAAAATCGACTCGGTTCCTCGAGATTCACGGGACTTCCCCGGGCGATGCTCGGCATCGCTGTAATAGGGCTCAACGTCTTGCCAAGCCCTAACCCGCGTCTCGATATTCTCGAAGAGTCGTCGCTCCACATCGCTCGGCATTCGCGTAGGTGCGGTGCGCAACGCCGTGCGCGCCAGAGCGTAGGGAGCCGTCGTATGGCAAGACACGCAGGACGTTCCGTGGTCCCTGGCCGCCCCCGGCCACTCCATCCACCACGCTTGACGGTCGTCGAGGTAGGCAGCGGCAGCAACCGGGTCCCAGTCTTGCGGTGGGGCGGCGTTCAACTCCTGACTAGGGCCAGTCCACACCCCGACCAGTCCCAGGGCAATGCCGACTACACCGAATCCTATCGTCAGCCGAATCATATGTACACCTCGGATTCCGCGCTCAGGACGAACGCTTGAGAATCTGAACCTCGGTCTCGCCTTCCTGGCGCTCGCCAGCCCCGACGACCACGAACACATGCGTGTCAGTCACTGCGATGTCCCGCGCCGGCCCACCGGTCTGGAAGCTGCCAGCAGCGGTCGGGACCGGCAAGTTCGAAATGTCCACGATGGTGATGCCGGCCTGCGCGTCCGCAACGAAAACATATGAACCCGACATCGCGACACGACTGGCACGCCCGGGTGTCTCGTACGTGGCTACTTTCACGGGAGCGGTCGGGTCCGTCGCGTCGTAGAGCTGTAATTGCCCCCCACCGGCCCCAGCCAGGACGCCGGAAGGTTCACCAACCTCAGACTGGACTTCAATGGACCGAGGCGACGCTGGAGCATGCAGCACACCGACTGGCTCCAGTGGCCCCCGCGCCGACAAGTCAAACACATAGAGACCTGTCGGCGAGTCAGTGGCATAGGCCATCTTCCCCGACGTCACGACGTCACGGGCGTAGCCATCGAGAAAGAACGACCCCGCCCCTGTTGGGACTGCTTCATTCGATATGTCCACCATCACCATACCTTCCATATGGTCGATGAGAACCGCTCGGTCTCCGTACACCGCGCCGATTTTCGTTTGCCCAAGGGTTTTGTGGCTACCGAGCACGGACAGAGACGCCGGGTCAGAAATGTCAATAATGGCCAGTCCCGAGAAGTTGGCTCCCACATACGCTCGGTCCCCACGAATACGAAAGCCCCAAATCTCTTCGGGAAACTCGATCGCGCCCACGCGAACCGGAGCCGCAGGATTCGAAACATCCCAGGCCGTGAGGCTTGTATGACGGGACACGTACGCGTAGTCGCCAGCCACGCGAACGTGCTCAACCGGCCCAGGAATTTCGCCAACCCGCTCCAAGGTCACCGACTGCCCCGAAGCCGAAGTCGGCACGATGGCGAGCCACGGGACAACGGCCAGCAAGAAAACGCAGCCAGGGACGGCAGGAGCCGGGCTGAGCAACCACGTTCGTATCGTCTTCACGGCTGTCCCTCCTTTGCGATCCGGTAGAGCTTCGACTGCGTACGCACGATCAAGCTGCCGCGAGCCACCGCCGGTGTGGCGAGAGTCATTTCATTCAGTGGATTCCTATGCAAAATCTCGAACTTGGGCCCCGCTCTGACCACGAACGTCTCCCCGTCCTCGCTCAACAAAAAAATCTTATCGTTGTAAGCCCAGGGGGACGCGGTGAACCCGTTCCCGATCTCAAGCCGCTGACGCCCATAGACCTCATCACCAGTCCGTGCATGATGAGCCACCAAGAAGCCACGATCGAGAAGCGTGTAGTAGTAGTCCCCATGGACCAGGGCTGACGTGTTGTAAGTTCCGAGCAACGGATAGGCCCAGGCCACGTGGTCCGACGAAGCCTTCACTCCTGGGAAACCAAACGACAAACCCCTGCGCATGTCGTCCTGCGACCAAATCGAAATATCACCGGATGCACCGGGTTTTACCACGTAGACGGGACGCAGCCCACCGCCCGGATACCCAGAGCTGATGTAGAGAAGCCCATGCTTCGCGAACGGAGTCGGGATGGTCAACCCGGACATTCCATGGATCTCCCAAAGCAGCTTCCCGTCCAGATCGTACGAGCGCACACCCTGAGTACCCGCAGTCACGATCTCCGTGCGCAGGTCGTGTTCCCAGACAAAAGGAGTCGCCCAGTTCTGCCCACGCTCCGGGCGTTCCACCCGCCAGATTTCCCTGCCGGTATTCTTGTCAATGGCTACCATGAACGACTGGGTCACATTGTCGTTGACGACATAGAGTCGGTCCCCGTGCAGAGTCGGTGACGCGGCGGAGCCAAACCCGCCGCTTGTCTCGAACGCACCGAGTTCGGTCGTCCAGACCATTTCGCCACTCATATTCAGTGCACCAACCACTCCGGCACTGCCAAAGTAGACGTAAACCCGACGACCGTCAGTGACAGGCGTCTCCGATGCGAAGCTGTTCTTGATGTGCCGGGCGATACCAGGAGCCGCACTATGCAGTTCGCGTTCCCATCGCACCGCTCCCGTGTCAAAATCGATGTTGTAGACCACCCAACGGTGACTCTGAGTCGACCGGGTAGCCCCGTTATCATCACCCGGGTCGTACAGCCCTGGAATTGGGTCCGGTTCCACGCCCGCACTAATGGCCGATGTAAGGAAAATCGTATCCTCCCAAACCACGGGCGAACTCCAACTCAGTCCTGGAATGTCGATCTTCCAGGCCACGTTCTCCGTCTCGCTCCAGGTCTCAGGAAGAGCTGCATTGTCGCCCACGTCGCCCGCATTGGGACCTCGGAACTGCGGCCACTGAGCATGAACTGGCGCTGAAGCGAAGAGCGCCAGAAACAAACCAACGAGAACACGGGCCAATGGCCTCATCTCCGCTCCTTTCCCTACCAATCGACGATACGCGTTCCCAGAACGTCGCGCGCACGCATAAGTACCGACTCAGGGGCTTTCTGTCAAGAAGCCTCCTATCCAGAATCGGCCATTTTCGCCCGTCTTTACGTGACTCGACAATTGACAGCGTACCCTCGACGACTCAAAATACACGGTGGCGTTATGTGTAGCCAGAACGTGCCCGCGAAGAATCGATTTCCCACGCTCGACTCGAGAAGCATCACCGTGGTGGCATGCGTCACGGCGGTGTTCTGGGGCTCAGGAATCGGTTCACGAATAGTTGCGCAAGAGTCCGCTGAGCCCCTGCTCGACCAGCGGGCATTGCTCGATCAGTACTGTGTGTCCTGTCACAACGATCGACTCAAGGTTGGTGGGCTCTCGTTACAGCAGCTCGATCCGGCGAACGTAGCGAACGCTCCCGAAACTTGGGAGAAGGTAGTGCGGAAACTGCGGGCCGGGGCAATGCCACCTCAGCCGCGCCCTCGGCCGGACGCGCCCACGTACAACGCGTTACGGCATTGGCTCGAAGAGGAACTCGACCGTACTGCCGCAGGCAATCCGAACCCTGGACGCACCGAGGCACTGCACCGGCTTAGCCGAACCGAATACCAAAACGTTATCCGGGATCTGTTGGGACTCTCCGTCGATGTTAGTGACCTGTTACCCGCAGACGACACCAGCTACGGGTTCGACAACATTGCCGGCGTGCTGGGAATGTCGCCGACACTCATGGATCGATACCTGTCGGCAGCCCGAAAAATCAGCCGGCTGGCCGTCGGTTCGCCTGTCCCATCCCCCGTTGCCGAGACGTTTCGCATCGCGTCGGATCTCAGCCAAGACTCTCGGATGCCTGGGCTTCCGTTCGGCACCCGCGGTGGCGCCTTGATCGAGTTTAATTTTCCGGAGGACGCTGAATACGTAGTAACCATCGTGCCGGACGGCCCGTTGTTCGTCGAACCGCACGAACTCGAGGTCACTCTCGACGGCGAGCGAATCGAGTTATTCACCGTCGGTCGCACACTCGCACCGGGCGAACGACGCGGTCAATACGCGGCGGAAGCAGAACCGCGCGAAGTGCGACTGCGCGTGAATGCCGGTCCACATCAGGTCGGCGTGACGTTCCTACAAAAGACGACGGCCGAGCCAGAGCGGACCCGCAAGCTCTACCTGCGCCCCTTTACGGGCGAGGGCTCCGGTGGCGATTCGCGGTACCAACCCTACGTGGACCAGGTGACGATCGCAGGCCCCTTCGAATCGAGTGGTAGTCGGCCGGCTGTTGACACGCCGAGTCGAGCGCGACTCTTCACCTGTCAACTAGGCACAGCCGGGGATCCCGGGGCGTCGGAGTGTGCCCACGAGATTCTTTCGACACTGGCACGACGCGCATTCCGACGCCCGGTCGGCGACGACGACATACAACGGCTGCTCACTTTCTACCAGCGGGGCGAGGCTTCTGGAGGATTCGACAGTGGCATCGAACTCGCGCTTCGTCGACTATTGGTGAGTCCGGAGTTCTTGTTCCGGATCGTCGAGGACCCGGCGGGCGCCGCGCCGGACACGAACTACACACTCAGTGACCTTGAGCTCGCCTCTAGGCTCTCATTCTTCCTCTGGAGCAGCATCCCTGACGACGAACTACTCGACGCAGCCATTCGCGGCGAACTCCAGGACCCGGTGGTTCTTGAGTCGCAAACCCGCCGCATGCTCGCCGATCCCAGAGCCAGTGCCCTCGTAACGAACTTCGCCGGGCAATGGCTCAGTCTGCGAAACGCCGCCGCCGTGCAGCCAGACGAAGACCAGTTTCCAGATTTCGGTGAAGACCTCAGACGTGGGTTCCGCCGAGAGACCGAACTGCTCTTTGAGAGCGTCCTGACGGAAAATCGGAGCGTCATTGACCTACTGTCAGCCGACTACACATTTATCAACGAACGACTGGCTCGACACTACGGAATTCCGAACGTACGTGGTAGTCATTTCCGTCGGGTTGCGCTGGAAGACCCCGGGCGTGGGGGACTCCTAGGTCACGGCAGTATTCTCACCGTGACCTCGTACGCAAACCGTACCTCACCGGTACTGCGCGGCAAGTGGGTACTCGAGAACATCCTCGGTAATCCGCCGCCCCCTCCCCCGGCGAACGTCCCCGCGCTCGAAGAAACGACGAGTGGCCAGGAGCTCACGATGCGCGAAGCGATGGCACAGCATCGAGCAAACCCAGTCTGCGCGAGTTGTCACCAGTTGATGGACCCGCCCGGGCTCGCTCTGGAACCGTTCGACGCGATCGGCCGCTGGCGGACCCCCAACGAGAACATGGAATCCGTCGACCTTAGTGGCGCGTTACCAGACGGGACGACGTTCGAGGGACCGACGGGCCTTAAGCAAGCGCTACTGGCTTACCCAGACCGATTCGTTACGACCGTCACCGAGAAGCTGTTGACCTATGCTACCGGTCGTGGGGTGGAATACTACGATGCCCCAGCCGTGCGCAGCATCACGCGCACGGCCGCGCCGAGCAACTACCAATTGACGGCGCTCATTGTGGGTGTCGTCAAAAGTATGCCGTTCCGGATGAGGAGAACGCAGTCATGATCATCACGAAAATGGCGCTTCCACGACGCACGTTCCTACGCGGCATGGGAACCACGTTGGCACTCCCGTTGCTGGACGCCATGGTGCCGGCCGCCACCGCGCTCGCGCAAACCGCTGCCAGGCCGACAAAGCGGCTCGGCTTCATTTACATCCCGAACGGCGCCAACATGTCCAAGTGGACTCCAACCGACGACGGGCCCCTTGAACTCTCACCGACCTTGAGTCCGCTCGCTCCGGTGCGGGACCACGTCGTCATTCCAACCGGACTCGCACATCGCCAGGCAGAGGCCTGGGGCGACGGTAACGGCGAGCATTCTCGCGCCAGCGGCGTTTGGCTAAACGGCGTACACCCGAAACGCACAGAAGGTGCAGATGTCAGGGCCGGCACGACGGCCGACCAGATCGCGGCGACCAAGTTGGGCCAGGATACTCCGCTACCGTCACTTGAAATTTCGCTGGAAAACAGCTTCGTGGTCGGCAACTGCGACAACGGCTACAGTTGTGTCTACACCAACACCATCGCCTGGCGTAGCCCAACAACGCCTTTGCCCATGGAACACAACCCGCGCGTCGTCTTTGAGCGCCTGTTCGGAGAAGGGGGCACCACCACCGAGCGTTTGACGCGTCTTCGCGAGGACAGAAGCATTCTCGATGCTGTGCGCGAGGACATGGTGCGCCTCGAGCGTAAACTGGGGGCACAGGATCGCTTCCGGGTCGACCAGTATCTCGACGCGGTGCGTGAGATCGAACGTCGGATCCAGCGGGTCGAGGTTCAGTCGGACGAAGCCGAACTACCAGAAAACCTGGCTCGACCGGTCGGCATTCCCGAGTCCTTCAACGACCACGCTCGTCTCATGTTCGATTTGCAGGCACTCGCCTTCCAGGCGGATATCACGCGCGTGTTCACGTTCCTGATTGGGCGTGAACAGAGCGCGCAGAGCTACCCCGAGATCGGGGTTCCGGACGCGCACCATGCGACCTCCCACCATCAACTTGATCCTGGCAAACTGGAACAATACGCAAAAATTAACACGTACCACGTGGACCTGCTATCAGGTTTTCTGCAACGCCTCCACACAACGCCTGATGGTGACGGCTCACTGCTCGACCATTCGCTCATCCTCTACGGCGGAGGCATCAGTGACGGCGATCAGCATTCACACATCGATCTGCCGCTGATCCTCGCTGGTGGTGGAGCCGGGCAGCTACAGGGCGGTCGCCACGTGCGGTACCCGACCGACACCCCCATGACAAACTTGTTGCTGGCAATGCTCGACAAGGCCGGCGTGGTGCACGCTGACCAGTTCGGCGACAGCACCGGTCGACTCGATCTCCAGCCGCTAAACGTATAGTGGAGCGGACACCAATGTCACGGGCACGTACCTCAACGTTTCTTCTGACGCTTGCCGTACTCCTCAACAGCACGCTGGCCACCGCGCAGCTAGATGAGCTTCCACTGATCGCCGCTGTTAAAGCGGGGGACACCGACCAAGTCCGCGCCTTGATCGGCTTGCACGCCGACATGAACGTAACCGAGGTGGACGGCACAACAGCGCTGCACTGGGCTGCACATTTGGGACACGAGTCAATCGCACTGATGCTGCTCGAGGCTGGTGCCGATGCCGGCGCCACCACACGATATGGGATCGCGCCGATCAGTTTGGCCGCCACTAATGGAAGTACAGCGCTACTCAAGGTACTGCTCGACGGTGGCGCCGATCCGAATCACGCCACCGGAGAGGGCGAAACCCCACTCATGACGGCCGCGCGAGCGGGAATCGTGTCCGCAATCGAACTGCTACTCTCTCGCGGGGCCAAAGTCGATTCAGTGGAGGGATGGCGAGGGCAAACCGCTTTGATGTGGGCTGCCTCAGAAAATAATGCGGCGGCAGTCTCCGTCCTAGTCTCTAACGGCGCGAATCTTCACGCAGTCTCAGAAGGCGGCTTCACCCCGGTCCTCTTTGCATCCCGCGAAGGTAACTTGGTGGCCCTCGATACGCTGCTTGAGGCTGGTGGGAATCCGGACGACGTCTTACCGAACGGCACCAGTGCGCTCGGTCTGGCTATCTACAATGCACAATACGAAGCCGCCGCCAGACTTCTGGAGGCCGGAGCCAACCCCGACGCCAGCGCCCAGGGTTGGACCGCGTTGCACCAAGTCGTCTGGACGCGACGTCCGAATTTGGGCCGTAATCCTCCGTTCCCTATCCCACTCGGTCGACTTGACGGGCTCGACATGGCGAGACGGCTGGTGGAGCATGGTGCCGACCCCAATCTGGCCCAAGCGAAGGAGCCACGCGACGGCAACCGCAACATGCTCGACCGTCTCGGCGCCACCCCGTTCCTGTTAGCAGCCAAGGCGGCTGACGTCCCAATGATGCGACTACTCGCCGAGCTAGGGGCCGACCCCACGATCGCCACCGCCAATGGTGCCACCGCCCTGATGGCGGCCGCCGGGGTTGGAATCTGGAAGATCGGTGAGAATCCAGGGACCAACGAGGAAGCGTTGGCCGCAGTCACCCTCGCCTGGGAGCTGGGCAACGACGTGAATGTGGCGGACGGGAACGGGGACACGGCGCTCCACGGCGCCGTGCATCGAGGAGCCGACGCAATAGTGCAGTTCCTTTACGACAAGGGGGCCAACCTCGATGCGGTTAACGAAACCGGGTGGACGGCCCTATCAATCGCCCAAGGTGTGTTCTACCCCAACACCTTCAACCGGCACCCCGGCATCGTAGAGCTGCTTGAGTCACTTGGCGCCGATCAGATCGCAGGCACCAGACGCGAGATGGACCTGGCCCCTTGGGAGCGTGAGGCCTTGGCAGCAAACGCGCCCCAACCATAGAACCGCCGTTATCCATTCCGCGCACCAATCCGGTGACGATAAGGACAACCTGGCCCACATCCGCGGGCCGCTGCTAGTAGGTACAGACACGATGAGCACGGAGCAACACACCTTTACCGCTGAAGTTCAGGAATTGCTGAACCTCATGGTTCATTCGCTGTATTCCCAGAAGGACATCTTTCTCAGAGAGTTAATTTCCAATAGTTCGGATGCGCTTGACCGTCTCCGCGTCGAGGGACTGTCCGACGCAGGCCTCCTCTCCGGAGCGGAACTCGAGATCCGGCTGGAGGTCGATCCCACAGCACGGACGCTCTCCATTTCAGACACGGGAATCGGGATGAGTCGAGAGGAAGTCGTTCGGGACATCGGCACTATCGCGCGCTCGGGAAGTCGAGATTTCCTAAACGCCCTCAAGGAGAAGCAACGTGCCGAAAACGGGGATTCAGCCGCCGCTTCGGCTGACCTGATCGGCCAGTTCGGCGTCGGATTCTATTCGACCTTCATGGTGGCCGATCGGGTCACTTTGACCACCCGCCGCGCTGGCAGCAGCACCGGTGTACTGTGGGAATCGACTGGAGACGGGACCTACAGCATCACCGAAGCAGACCGAGCCCATCCTGGGACGACGGTCGTCTTGCATCTCAAGGCAACAGACGAGGAGGATGGTCTTAGAGACTACACCGACACGTCGGTGCTTCAGGAGATCGTTAAGAAACATTCAGACTTCGTGGCGCACCCGATTCGGATGCAGATTGAGCGCCAGGAACCCGTAGTCGACAACGCCGGGCAACCAGTGAAAGGGGTTCTCCCCAAGACGGTTACAACGGACGAGACGCTGAACTCAATGAAAGCGATCTGGACCCGCTCGCGGAGTGAGGTCACAGACGACGAGTACAACGAGTTCTACCGTCACATTGCACATGACTGGCAGGAGCCGATCGCCGCAATACCGGCGGCGATGGAGGGAACCTTTAACGCCCGCATTCTATTGTTCATTCCGGCCAAGGCACCGTTTGACCTGTACCACCGTGAGCGGATCTCCAAGGGCGTGCAGCTGTACGTCAAACGGGTCCATATCATGGACGACTGGAAAGCACTGCTCCCTGAATGGTTACGGTTCCTGAAAGGGGTCATCGATTGCGAGGACCTCTCCCTGAACGTGTCTCGTGAAATCCTGCAGCATGACCGACAAGTAAAGGCAATCCGAATATTCGCCATCAAAAAAACACTCGACGCGATCGACCGACTCCGCAAAGACAAGCCGGACGCCATGCGGACGTTGTGGCAGGAATTTGGCGCGGTTTTAAAAGAAGGGTTGGCCGCCAACGGAGAATTCCGCGATCGACTATTGGACTTGCTTTTCGCCTCAACCACTCAAGGCGACAAACCAACCTCACTCGCTGATTACCGTGCGCGCATGGCCAGTGACCAGAAGCACATCTACTACCTGGTCGGCAGTTCGTTAGATGCCGTACGTCACTCGCCTCACCTGGAGACATTCACGCGAAAGGGTATCGAAATTCTGTTCTTCACCGATCCGGTCGACGAATTTTGGTTGAGTGGTGAACTGACCTACAAAGACAAGACTTTCCTCTCCATTAGCAAGGGTGAAGTCGACCTCGGGCCGGAGCAGGAGACGGACAAGGGCACCACAGAAGAAAAGAACGGCTCCGCGCTCGACGGACTCCTGCAAACCCTACGAAGCCATCTACAGGACGACGTCAAGGACGTACGCCTTTCGGGGCGACTCACAGATAGTCCCGCTTGCCTGGTTGGAGACAAGGATGACCTGACCCCGCAACTGGAACAAATGATGAGGCAACTTGGACAGAACCCGCCGAAGACAAAGCGAATTCTGGAGATCAATGGCGACCATCCATTCATCGTGAGTCTTGGCTCGATTCACGCGAACGATGCCAACGCACCAGAGCTCAAGACCTATGCACAATTGCTTCACGGGCAAGCCATTCTCGCCGAGGGGGGCACCTTGCCAGACCCTGGCGGGTACAGTCACGTCGTCATGGAAGTGGCCAACCGAGCCATCTCGGATATCTCGACACCCGCGACACCGGACGCCACTGAGGCAGAATCAACTGATTCAGATCCGTCATGAGGCCCCTCGTTATGCGACCCAAAGCCCACCGTACATTTGCCTTTTCCTTGCTTCTCCTCAGCGGCTGCGCTGCCGACCAAGTGGCCGTCGATGAGGATTCCGTGACCACGGCAGCAGACCCAACACCCCCACCCTATGTCGCATACGTGACCAACGAGGGTTCTGGAGACCTGACCGCCATCGCGGGCGGCACTCACGAAGTACTCGCCACGATTCCGCTCGGTAAACGACCGCGCGGGATCAAGGTGGGCCCAGCTGGCGATCGGTTATTTGTCGCGCTAAGCGGGTCCCCGCCAGCGCCCCCAGGGGTCGACGAGGACACTTTGCCACCACCTGACCGCTCGGCCGATGGTATCGGCATCGTCGATCTCGACGAACAGCGGGTGGTGAACACCCTGCAGGCCGGGACTGATCCTGAGCAGGTCGCCGTCAGCACTGACGGCACACGGGCCTTCGTGGCGAACGAGGACGCCGCACTGGCAAGCGTCGTAGAAATCGAGACCGGAGCAATCTTGGCTGAGCTTCCAGTTGGTGGCGAGCCGGAAGGCGTCACGATCAGCCCGAACGGTCGCTGGGTATACGTCACGTCCGAAAACGACAGCCAGGTCTCCGTCATCGACACGGCGGCATTGGAGGTAATCGCCACGTTCGATGTCGGTGCTCGACCACGTTCATCTACCTTTTCACCGGACAGCACTCTCGCGTACGTCACGGCTGAAAACGGTGGCACAGTGTCGGTGGTCGACACCAGTGCCCACGTCGTTATCGACACCATCGAGTTGACTGGGGAAAACGTCCGACCAATGGATGCTAAAGTTTCGCCAGACGGGACCCGGCTCTACGTCTCCACGGGACGCGGTCGTTTGATCATGGTCGTCGACACCCAGACGCTCGAGGTACTCGGGTCCGTTGAGGTCGGCACCCGCCCGTGGGGAATCGCACTAACCGCAGATGGCCGGTACCTGTACACCGCGAACGGACCATCAAACGACGTTTCGGTTGTTGACACCGAATCACTCGAAGTTATCGCCACGGTCGCAGCGGGTGAGCGCCCGTGGGGCGTCGCCATCGTCAGCCCGTAGTAACGTCACGGCTTCGAGTAACGGCACGCGGCCTTCGCGGCGCGAACCGATGAAGATCCGACAGCAGATACGATTGAGGAGAATGCAATGGGAGAGCCACGAAGAATCGGATCGCTATCGGTACTCATTCTATGCGGTGCGGTAATAGTCGTGGCAGGACGACAGCCTCAGCGACCGACGTTCACGCCTGAGCAGGAAGCGCGCCTCCAGATCCGTCAAGTAACGGATGGACTCTACGTGATTCCCGGATTCGACGGGGGGCAGTCCGGGGGCAACGTCGCGGTTCGGGTCACTGGTGACGGAGTCATCATCGTCGACAACAAGTTCCCCTACAGCTTTGACTTCATTACCGAACAGGTCCGGAGCGTCACCGACCAACCGATTCGGTACGTGCTTGACACGCATCACCACGGGGACCACGCTGGTAGCAACGCCGACTTCATGCGCGACGCCGAAGTGATCGCGCATCGGAACGCCCGGGACAATATTGTCCGGAACAACCAAGCCGGCGCACCGCGCGTCACCTTCGACGACACGACCGCGATCTTCCTCGGTGAGGCTGAAGTCCAAGCGCACCACTTCGGCCGCGGCCATACCAACGGCGATGCGGTTATCTACTTCCCTGACCTTCGCGCAATTCACACAGGCGATTTGTTCATTTATGGAAACCGGCTAGACGGCACGACGTTGGCGCCATTTTGGGACTTCGGTAACGGGGGAAGTGCAGCCGAATGGCCAGCCACGCTCAACGATGTACTCGGACTCGATTTCGATACCGTTATTCCCGGTCACGGACCAATCCTGGGGAAGGACGACGTGCGAACGTTTCGGAACAACATCGAGACGGTGCTCGATCGCGTAGGCGCGGAAATTAGAGACGGAGCCACCCGTGAGAACATTGCGGCGCGCGTCGATACCAGCGACCTCGGGTGGCCGCTCGCACCGGCACGTTTTCAGGACGTGTTCGACGAACTAACCGACACCCAGTGAAAGCCTGAGCAAGCCCCATACTCGCTGCCTCGTGAATCGCTGCTGAAATACTCAGCCGATTAACGTAACTACGTAGAAAACTCCGGTTCCCCCGAGTAGCGCAATACCTACCCACGATAGGGCCTGCATCGCCAAGCCCGGTCGATGCTGGGGCGGCATTTCATCAGAGGTGACCGCGCGCAGGTTGAGATAACCCAATAACGGACCGGTCAAAAACGATACTGTAGTCGCAAAGTCAATCATGGTCGTCAGATTGCCGATGAACAGACCCAGCGCCGTAAGGGTCAGCAGCACGAGTCCCCCAAGACTCCACCAATAAGCCGAACCGCAGGGAGTAAACGACGCTCCGTCCCGAGACCGCAAGACAAACAGGGACCGCTCGATGGCCCGGGGACCACCATCCAGCACGGTCAAGGTCGTCGAGAACATCGTGGTCACCACGGCCACGAGCACTAGCGGCCGCGCCCAGGTGCCCAGCGAGGAACTGTACAAGTCGACAAGTTGGGTGGAAAACTCGGGACCGGCGTCAGCGAATGTCACAGCAGATCCGAACATGACCCCCGCACCGAGAGCAACAAACGCGAAAGCCAACACCGCCGTGGCAACATACCCTACGAGAAAGTCTTGGCGGGCAGTCCCGACCGAACAGGGCCGCCCCGTCGCGTCATTTTTCGCCAGTGTCCACAAGGAACTCCAAACCGACACGTCGATGGCAGACGGCATCCATCCTGCCAGTGCCAACAGAAATCCAAATGGCACCGCCGTGCCCACCAAACCTGACGGCCAGATTTTCAGCGTGGCAAGGTCTACTCGAGGCAAGCTGACGGCGGCCGCAACCAACGTCGACACCGCCAGCAACAGCAACACAAACTTGACGGAAACATCCAGTCCTCTGAACCGACCGCGCCAGAGTAGAAGCACACCAGGCGCCATCACAAACGTCCCCAACACGGGCAAGGACCAGTCGAGTCCGAAGGTAAACCCCACTAAATACGCCGTAAACATCACGATCGCCGATTGAATAATGCCCGCGGTCAGCAGCGTGATCGCGAGATACAGCCACAACGCCCAAGTTCCGATTCGCCGATAGCCCTCTACGAGACTCGTGCCGGTGGCGGCCGCGTATCGAGGTCCGTACTCAAAGAACGGATACTTGAGAATAAGAGCCAGGAGGATAACGCCAGACAGGCCGAAGCCGGCCAAGGCGCCGGCTCGAGTCGATTGCACCAAATGGGAGATTCCGATCGCCGTCGCGGCCCAGAGCAGACCCGGTCCAAAGGCAGACCAAAACCGCGACCGTTCGACCGGACTGGAATGGTGCGTCATGACAGCTCCCGCTCGACCCTTTTTACGAGAGCCTACTGTGCCCGACCCAAGACAAACGCGAACAAACTCCGACAGGGCACCAACGCGCGGACCGTATGGCGCCTGACCAAGGGCCCGTGGAAGAACCGCGCTTAGGCAACAATCTGCGGAATCAAGGTACCGTGCACGTCCGTTAACCGCATATCTCGACCGTTGTAGCGATAGGTCAACTTGGTATGGTCCATGCCCATCAGGTGCAGCATGGTCGCGTGAAAGTCGTGCGGCGAGATCCGCTGTTCGGCCGCCTTGTACCCAAACTCGTCGGTGGACCCGATGACTTGCCCCCCCTGGATGCCGGCCCCGGCCATCCAACCGGTCATGGCACCAGGATTATGGTCGCGACCAACGCCACGCTGAGAGATCGGCATCCGACCGAACTCGGCGTGCCACACCACAAGGGTCTCATCGAGCATCCCGCGGCTCTTCAGGTCGCTCAGCAACCCCGCGATCGGTAGGTCGGTTTCTTTCGCGTGCTGCGAGTGATTCTCCTTGAGATTGCTGTGGGCATCCCAAGTATCCGTGTTTTGTACCCCCAGGCCGCCGTGAAAGAGTTGCACAAACCGCACACCTCGCTCCACCAACCGGCGGGCCATCAGACATTGGCGCCCAAACGGTTCGGTCATCGCATCATCCAACCCATAGAGCTTCTTCGTGGCATCGGATTCCGCAGAGGTATCCACCGCCTCCGGTGCGCAACCCTGCATCCGATAGGCCAACTCGTAGGACGAAATCCTGGCGGCCAACTCTGAGTTGCCTGGATTCTTGGCCATGTCTATCTCGTTGAGCTTCGCCAGCGTATCGAGCCGGGCCCGCTGTTGAGCGTCGGTCATGCCTTCCGGAGGCTGCAGATCGACGATGGGGTCACCAACGGCGCGAAACAAGGTACCTTGATACGCGGCTGGCATAAACCCGGCGCTCCAGTCCGTTGGCCCACCCAAGGGGCCACCGCGATAGTCGTTCATGACCACGAAGGCCGGCAGGCTCGAGCTCTCCGACCCGAGACCGTATGTCACCCAGGACCCCACACTCGGAAACCCCACCCGGATCTGCCCAGTTTGCATCTCGTAGGTGGCTTGAATGTGATCGTTCGAACGCCCATACAGTGACCGGACAAACGCTATTTCATCAACCTTCTTGGCGATATGCGGAAAGATATCCGACACCTCAATTCCACTCTCACCGTGCTTTTTGAACCCGAACGGACTCGGCATCAGGGGACCGGGGTGCCCCTGACGGACGACCACTGACTCGGCCATCGGCTGACCAGCGTAGTCAATCAGCGCCTGTTTCGGATCGAACGTATCAACTTGGCTGACTCCACCACTCATGAACAGCGAAATTACCGCCTTGGCTCTCGGCTCAAAGTGCGGAGACCTTGGTGTGAACGGGTTGCCTGGGACCGGCGCCTCGCAGGTGTCCGACTGCGCCGCCGCTAGCAACCCTTGTTGGTCTAGGCTGTGCGCAAGCGCAAGACCGGCAATACCGCCGCCTGACTGGAACAGGAAGTCTCGACGATTCCAGAACGTCCTCTTCTTACAGTGATGGTGTTGGTGAGACATCGTTTGCTCCCTCGGCTCTCGACTTTACCTCAGGTAGAGAAACTCGTTTAGATTCAGCATGACATGGGTCAGATCCACGAGCGACTGCTGGGCAACCAGCGTTTTCGCGACCGCCGCTTCATCACCCGTTGGCGTACGGGTCAACGCGATGCGATATGCCAACTCAATCTGCCGGTCGATATCACCCGGTGCCTCTGCCTTTAGCCGGTTGGCAAACAACGCCGCCTGATTCAGCACGAACTCGTTATTCATCAGGGTGAGCGCCTGCGTGGGCACCGTCGATACGTTACGGGCAGCAGCGGTCTGGTTTTGGTCTGGCAAATCGAAGGTATCGAAGAACGGAAAGCCGAGCGAGCGTCGCCGGTAGACATAGACGCTGCGGCGCCAGACCTCCGGCCCATCGGCTTGGTTGTCCCAATGTCCCTTGCCCTTCGAGGTCGCCAGAATGTCATCAGGCACGTACGGGAAGATCGGCTTGCCGCCAACGGCCAAGTCGATCTCGCCGCTGACCGTCATGATCGCATCACGCAGCGCCTCAGCTTCAAGTCGTTGCTGCCGATACCGCCACAGATAATTGTTCTCAGGATCTGCCGCCAGCGCCGCTGGATCGTCGTTGGCCGAGGCCATTTGATACGCCTCGGACGTCATCAGCAGGCGATGCAACTCCTTTACACTCCACCCGCGGTCCATAAACTCCACCGCGAGCCAGTCCAGCAGTTCAGGATGTGTCGGAAGATCGCCCATCTTGCCAAGATTGTCGAGCGTGCGCACAATTCCCCGACCAAAATGGTGGTGCCAGACACGGTTCACTGCGACCCGCGCGGTCAGCGGGTTCTCAGGTGAGACCACCCACTCTGCAAGAGCCAACCGTCGCCCTGAGGTACGTCCGTCAGAGCGTGTAATGGCAGTCGGCGGATCGCCGTACGTCGCTACTGTCAAGAATCCCGGTGACATCTCCGACCCAGGGCTGAATGGATCGCCACGGATCAGAAAATAACTAGGCGGAGCCACGTAGTCTGGCCCGCCTGGTTCGTGCAGAAACGTGCCCGGCTCGTCGGGTAAAGTCCGACATTCTGGACACCCGATCACCTCGTCGCCGGGACCGTCCGGTGCAAACCGGTAGTCGCCATCAGTAACGATTTCTGCCATCGCTGGACGCGGAGGGCGCTGGCGATCGAGTCTCTCAACCAAGGACATCAGTTCGCTGTGACGGGCGGCCTCTTCCTCTGACAGCGCATCGACCACCCGCTGTCGAGGTGGGTTAATCGAAAGCACCTGGGCCGCCAACAGCTGCTCACCGGCCGTGCGTTCGGCGGCCGGCTTTTCGGCTGCACGCTGCACATTTTCTGGAAACCGCTCCCGAATCAGCTCGAGCTTCAGACGATTACGATGCGGCTCCTCGATAACAGAAATCCGTTCACGTAGCGGCTCAATTTCAGCATCGATATCGGCGTTGGCCTTTTGGTAGGCCTGGGCCTCGTCCCGATCCAACAAGGGGTGGTCAATCTCGACATAACCGAAGATCGACGCCTGCAGGCTGTAGTAATCCTTCTGTAAAATCGGGTCGAACTTATGGTCGTGACAACGGGCGCAGTGCACCGTCATACCCAGCACACCACGACCCAAGGTAGCCAACACGTCATCGAGATAGTCATGACGCCGCTCGGGATTGTCCTTTTCGCGGAATTGCACCCGAGGCCCGGCCCGCAGGAACCCAGTGGCAATGAGCGTCTCGTCAGTGACGTGGTCGAGCTCATCACCGGCGATCTGTTCCTTCAGGAACTGGTTGTAGGGCTTGTCCTTATTGTAGGCGTTGATGACATAGTCGCGATACCGCCAGGCATTGGGTCGAACATAGTCCTGTTCAAACCCAGTTGAGTCGGCGTAGCGCGCCACGTCCATCCAGTGACGGCCCCACCGCTCACCGTAGTGCGGCGACTCCAGAAGCGTCTCAATCAACCGTTCCCAAGCGCCTCGTTCGGTGTCGGCCAGAAATTCGTCGATCTGCTCGGGTGTGGGCGGCAACCCGGTCAGATCGAGATACGCGCGACGCAGCCGCGTCAGCGGGTCGGCCTTCGGCCCGGCCATCACACCGGCTTCACGACGAGCCGCCTCCAGGAACCGGTCAACTGGATGACCGTAGGCCGCCGACGCGGGAACCACCGCCCGCTGCGGCAACTGAAATGCCCAGTAGTCTCGGGCCCCCGGCGGCAACTGCGAGTTCTCAAGAGCCGACAGAGCATCAGCCGTAGAGGTCGTTCCACCATCGTCCCAGTGGGCGCCGTCATCGATCCAGGCTCGGACGGCCGCTACCTCGGACTCACTCAATCGGTCGCCACCCATCGGCATGGGCGGGTCGGCCAGACCGGCCAGAACCTGATACAGGCGGCTCTCCTCGGCCCGACCGGGCACCAATGCCTGCCCGCGAGTGCCACCCGCGATGGCGTCCTCCCGCGTACGCAAGTCGAGGTCCGACAACTGCGAAGCCTCTCCGTGACAATTCCAACAGCTCCGCTCAAAAATCGGCCGGATGTGCCCAGTAAACGTGATCGGGTCGGTCTGGGCCTGCACCACACTGGCACACAGGATTACGAAAACCGCGCTGATCACATCGACGGTCTTGAAAGGAACTGCGATCATCGGCCGACACCCGGAGAGGACTTGCCGCATGGTCTCCTCCAACGAGACAGGAACCTACCAAATACTCCGCATAGCATAGCATCGACTACACTCTGTTAGTGTTGTGAGTGAGTCGGGTTTGACTCACCATGGAAGCGGCCACGCCCGTCCCTTGAACCTAGGTTATGCGAGCGCTGTCCCCTGGCACTTAGGCAAGCAGTGCCGGTTCTCGATCGGAAGCGTCCTGGCGCGCAGTCCGGTGGACCGGCGACTTCAACGCAGCGCGTCTAGCTCCCCGCTCCTCAAGCGGCCCAAGAGTGAGTCACGCCGCCAGACAGCACCGATCGACGCTTCGCGGCACAACCGATAGAATGCATCAGAAGTTTCGTGACACCACCCGAACGACAACGATCGTCCGGTCACCACCGACCCCGCAGGAGAAGCGCCATGCTCAGACCAACACTCGGCTTGCTGGCTCTACTGCTAGCCTCGTCGCCAGCAGCGGCTCAGAACTCGCCTCAGGCGACCGATGTGACGTCGGCTGACATTCAGCAGTTCATCAATGCGTTACCGAGAGACCGGGTCAGTGACCGACCGATTCGGGTCGTTGATGTCACGGGCGACTATCGTGTCGGTGTCTACGGCGTTTTCCGACCGAAAGAAATTCCGGGTGGGGCCAACAAGCACGAGGTCAACACAACGGAGATCTATTACATGGTCGAGGGTGTCGCCACGCTAGTTACCGGCGGCACGTTGCGACCGCCGGGACCGCCGATTCCAGGCTCGTCGACTCGAAGCCCAGGAATCGACGGCGGCGTCTCGCGGCGTGTAACCAAGGGCGACGTCGTCATCATCCCTGGCCACACCCCCCACTGGTGGAGCGAACTCGAAACCGACATCGAGTATCTAATCTTCCGTCCGGACCCTGATAACCGATTGCCACTCAAGTAGGTCCTTCAGTGGCGATTGACAAGGCATGCCGATCCCGCCAGACTGTCGTACTCCGTTTGGCCTCCTGGCTTCAGCACCAGACCGAACCCAGCGAGAGCGTGTCCAGGACCATTCACTCATGCCTATCCTGAACCAAACATCCCCTTTTAGACTGTCGGCCCTCGTGGCGATACCGGCCCTGCTCGTCGGCCTCGGAGGCTCCGGAGCCTCAGCCCAGGACCACGTCGGTCAGTACGAACAAGCCGACGTTGAGTTCGGAGTTAGGTTGTACAACGCCAACTGCGTCCGTTGTCACTCCGAAACTGGCGACGCCGTGGCCGGCGTGGACCTTCGTACCGGCACCTATAGCCGGGCCGACTCCGATGCTGCGCTGATGGCCCTAATCCGACGCGGCATCCCTGATACCGCCATGCCACCCAACGACTTCTCAAGGGCTGAGCTCACCGGTCTCGTCGCATATCTTCGTACCATGCGTGATTTCGATTTGCGTGGCGTGACCCTCGGGGACGAAACACGCGGCCACACCCTCTTCACCGGTAAAGGCGCCTGCTCGTCGTGTCATCGGGTGAGCGGACAGGGGCCACGCACCGCACCCGATTTGAGCGACATCGGCGCAATCCGCACGGCGGCAAATTTGCACCAATCACTGCTCGATCCGAGTGGGTCCATGCTTCCGGTCAATCGACCGGTACGAGCTGTGTTGAGTGATGGAACGGTGCTGACCGGCCCGCGTCTCAACGAGGACACCTACACTATCCAATTGATCGATCAAAGTGAGCGCTTGCGGTCTCTAGAAAAATCAGATTTGCGTGAGCTCGTCGCGGTTACGACCTCGCCCATGCCACCGGCCACCGACGTGCTCGACGAACAGGAAGTCGCCGATGTGCTAGCGTATCTTCTGAGCTTGAAGGGGCTTAACTGATGGCTACTTTCGTTCTTCCCGTTCACCTCATGTCGACTATTACCGTGACACGAAAGTTTTTGATCGTCCTATCGCTCGTTGCGCTCCTGCCCACGGTCTCAGCAGCCCAAGTCACGTTCGAGCGGCTCTTAAACGCCGACGACGAACCGCACAACTGGCTCACCTATTCCGGTGGCTATTCAAGTAACCGTCATACAAAGCTCGACCAGATTCACGCCGACAACGTCGACGATCTTGAATTGTCGTGGGTGTTCCAGGCCAGCTCACTTGAGGCATTCCAGGCCACGCCCCTCGTCGTCGACGGGATCATGTATCTGACCGAACCGGTCAACAACGTCGTGGCGCTTGACGCCAAACGTGGGAGTGTGTTCTGGAAGTACGAGTACACGCCATCCTCACAGGCGCGTCCGTGCTGTGGAGCGGTTAATCGAGGATTAGCCATCCTCAACGACACACTGTTTCTGGCGACGCTCGACGGCAATCTCATCGCTCTCGATGCCATCGCCGGAAAACCGTTGTGGCAGACCACCGTCGCCGACCCCACCCAGGGCTACGCGCTGACACTCGCGCCACTTGTTATCAAAGATAAGGTTATCGTCGGCGTGGCTGGCGGCGAGTACGGCATTCGTGGCTACATAGACGCATACGATGTCGAAACCGGTGAGCAGGCATGGCGTTTCTACACCATTCCTGGACCGGGAGAGCCAGGGCACGAGACCTGGGAAAACGACGCGTGGATGACCGGCGGCGCGCCCGCCTGGCTCACCGGTTCGTACGACCCGGACCTCGATCTGACGTACTGGGGTATCGGGAATCCCGGACCTGACCTGAACCCAGCCCAGCGACCGGGCGACAACCTTTATTCGGATTCTGTGGTCGCGCTGGACCCCGACACCGGCGAGCTCGAGTGGTACTTCCAGTTCACACCGAACGACCCCTATGACTACGACTCGGTGCAAATTCCGGTTTTGATCGACGCGCCAGACGGCAACGGCGGCACCCTAAGACTGATGCTATGGGCTAATCGGAACGGTTTTTTCTACGTGCTCGATCGGGAGACTGGCCGGTTTCTCAACGGGGACAACTTCGTTCCGGTCAACTGGGCCAGTGGACTCGACGACTTCGGCCGGCCGGTACAGACACCACAGCCGCCAGGCACAACCACATTCCCAGGGATTCAGGGTGGCACCAACTGGTATTCGCCCTCGTATAGCCCGGAAACTGGACTGTTCTACGTCTCCGCTTGGGAAGCGTATGGTTCGAACTTCGAACCGCAAGAGCAGGAACACCAACCAGGTCGAGTCTTTCTCGGCGGTCGACCTGCCAACCCGTTCGGCGCCGGTGCTAACGTGCCCGGTCTCCGGCGCGGCCACATCAACAACTGGACCGAAGCAGCAGGCGGCGGCGCGGTGATTGCGATCGACCCACGCACGGCGGAGGAGCGCTGGCGGGTTCCGATGACGGACGTGACCAGCAGTGGCATCCTCACGACTGCCTCAAATTTACTGTTCACCGGCAATCGCGAAGGGCACTTCCACGCATTGCACGCCGAGACCGGCGAACTGCTACTGCGGAAGACCCTCGGCGGCATGATCGCCAACGGCCCGATGAGCTACATGGTCGATGACACGCAGTACGTCGCGGTCGCCGCCGGACACTCGTTGTTCGTCTACTCGCTCCCCGAGGAGTAGCGGCTCTCTACAACCGACGCTAGGCCATCAATTGCACCTCGTCCATTGAATCGCCCGCGTTGTCACGTCTCCCGGCGATCCTGACAAGCTAAACAAAACGGGGCTTCGGGTCGTGCTTTTAGTCGATGGTAACCGATCGGCTCCTCACAGAAGCGGCACACACCGTAGACACCTCTCCCGTAGGCGTCAAGCGACGACCGAACCTGCCGTAGTTTGGTCTCGAGCGTGAGTCGGCCAGCACGGGTCATCTCCTGCTGCTGAATCGCATCCATCCGCGACAAACGACCAATCGGCGTGCCGAGTTGGACCGGCTTCGCGCCTTCCTCACTGCGTTGAAGTTGGCACTCCAGATCACGGCACTCGACCAGTAACAGCTGGTGCAATTCCTCAAGTTGTACCGAGGAAAGTTCGCCAGGACTCATAGCCAAACGTTAGCAGAACGAGCGAAAAAAGCGACCGCTGCGGACAGCCTGAGACGGAGCGCGAAAACCGAGCAAGTCCCCATCGCTCGCGGAAAGCGTGCACGACCACTTTCTCTCAGGCCAGCCCGGTCCCCAATAAGTAGTCGATAAGCGCGTGCGACTAACAGCGCCGGCCTGACCTACGGTAAAGCGAGCGCAATCCACTCGCCGGGGTAATCGAGAGACCCAATGGGCAACACAATGTACTGCTTGTCCCTATGCACATACGTAATCGGCGAGCCAACGTTCCCGGCCCGAAACGACGTTTCCCAAACCTCTTCACCAGTTTCCTTATCGAAGGCTCGAAACGCCTTGCCCGCCTCGGAGCCAGCCCCTGGCGGGGTCCGCACCATGATCGGGTCACCTTCGCTCACGAACAGCAGGCTCTTCGTCAACAGAGTCATAGCGCGGCCCGGTTGACCCAAGGGAGGAAGGTCGAGATCAGCGATATCGGGATGGTCACGTGGCCCGTCGCCATTGGGTACCATCCACACGTGGTCGCCAGTATTCATGTCGATGGCCGTGATCCGACCATACGGGGGCTTCAAAAGCGGGAGCCCACGCGGCCCGGCTGGAAAGGCTCGTGTCCCACGGGTGTAACGCACGTTCATCCGGTCCGGATTCCCCGGCGTCAGGTCCGCGGCAAACGTACCGGTCACCGACGGAACGTAGAGCATCCCGGTCTCTGGATCAAATCCAGCCCCTCCCCATTCCGCACCGCCGACCGACCCTGGCAACTGCAGCGTCCCTTTGCGATCACCGTCACCGTCACCCCGGATAGAAGGCGGCGTGAAAATCTGTCCCAGAACAAACGGAGCCGCAATTTCGGTGGCCTCCGCCCGAAGTTCAGGGGTGAAATCGACCAGCGTATCGACAGAGATACCGTGTACGTCGAACGGCGCCGGCTTCGTCGGAAACGGCTGCGTCGGCGAGATCCATTCGCCTGGGGTATCTGAGCTCGGCACTGGACGCTCGATGATCGGCCACACCGGCTCGCCCGTCACCCGGTCGAACGTATACGCCATCGCCTGCTTGGTCAGCTGAACCACGGCTTTGATCTCGCGACCGTCGACCGTGATATCCATCAAAATCGGCGCGACGTTATTGTCATAGTCCCAGAGGTCGTGATGCACCGTTTGGAAGTACCAAACCATTTCGCCCGTGTCAGCGCGCACGCACACAAGGCTATTCGCGTAGAGATTGTTCCCTGGTCGATGCCCACCGTACATGTCGTTACTCGGAGCACCCGTGGGGAGGTAAACGAGCCCTAACTCCTCGTCGGCACTCATCATGGTCCAGACGTTGCCCATCCCCGAGTATTCCCACGAGTCGTCAAGCCAAGTCTCGACACCCGGCTCACCTGCTCGAGGAATGGGATTCCACGTCCACCGGCGCTCACCAGTACGCACGTCATAGGCCCGAACGTAGCCGGGACGCTGTTCCTTGGTAAGCGGATGGTCCGCCATCGCCTGTCCCACGACAACGACGTCGCGCACCACCAGCGGCGGCGAGGTGTAGTTGTAATCGATTAGCTCGCTCGTGTCCGCGTAAACGCGTAGGTCCACCTTGCCACCATCGCCGAACTCTGGGATCAATAGACCGGTGTCGGTGTCCGTCGCTAGTAGATAGGGAGGACGCACCGACAGGATACGCCGGCTTCCCCCCGAATCGTCTTCCCAGAATCCGACACCCCGGTTAGCAGCACCCCGCGGCGTCTCTTCCCCAAGAAATGGCAATTCCTGCACCCAAACCGTCTCCCCCGTAGCCGGCTCGAATGCCTCGACCATCCCGATGCCGTTCGACGCGTAGAGCACCCCATCAACCATCACCGGCGTTGACCGAAGCTGGTTCGAGTACTGCAAATCCGGCCACCGAGCATGCAAACTAGAATCAACAGCCCCACGGCGCCACACGATTTCTAGATCGTTCACGGTCTCTGCATTGATCTGATCGAGCGACGCGTAGCGGGTAAACCCACTGTCACCCCCGTGCACCCGCCATTCACCTGTCGTGCCGTTCTGCGCGATCGCGGTCGCCGCCACACCAACAACAAGCACCGACGCCAACACCCCGACCGTCAGAGACGGCCCCGTCGTTCTCTGATGCACCATCTGTCCAGTTCCTTATTGTGTAGGCGACTCGTCAACACGACCCTACCGCAGAGCCGAGTACTCGGTCGGCACGATCATCCGCGCGTCAATCGTGTCAACTAACTTCCGGTCCTCCGACCGCTCGGCGGCAACAATCAACCGCTGGAACTCTGGGTTCTCCCCTAACACCTGCCACATCTGGTCACGCGCCGCGAGAGACGGATATCCCAACATGTAGATGAATGTGTCGTCAGTATCGTCACCCGTGGCCGCGGTCCAGTAGCCGATATTCTCCATTCCAGCCTGTTCAAACATCGCCGCGGTATGGTCACGAAACCGGTCCGAAAGCTCGGCTCGCTTCCCCGCCACCGTCTTGTACATACGCAGTTCGAACACCCTTGACTCCGACTGCTGCGCCGAAATACCCCATCCGGTACCGAGTAACCCAAAGGTCACGCCGAGGATTGTCAAAATTTTCCATTTCATCATCACTGCCTCCCGCATCGTGAATCACCCGTCGACTTCGTGCGTACCACGCGCCGATGCAAGGCATTGCAAACGGTTCCGCCGCTTCTGTCAAGGTAGAGCACTGACCTCAAACGTCCAGAAATCCAGTAGGATCGGGACCGCTTGCGTGACCTTCCTGTAATACGTGTGTCCGACATTCGGAAGACCTACGGCGATGTGGTTGCCGTCGACACCGTCTCGTTCGACGTCTTTCAAGGTGAAATTTTCGGCCTGATCGGCCCCAACGGTGCCGGCAAGACGACGACGATGGAGTGCATTGAAGGACTCCGCCGTCCTGACGGTGGCCAAATCTCGGTCTTTGGACTGGACCCGCTGCGGGACGCCGTGGCGTTACAGCACCGCATCGGCGTGCAGTTTCAGGAGGCTCAACTCCAGAAGCGTATCAAGGTCTGGGAAGCCGTGAACCTGTGGACATCGCTCTATGAGACCACCGTCGATGCCGACCAAGTTTTGGAGCAACTCGGCCTTAGTGAAAAGCGTAACGCCTGGTTTATGAGCCTCTCCGGAGGACAGAAACAGCGGCTGTTCATTGCGCTTGCGTTGATTAACGACCCCGAACTCGTGTTTTTGGATGAGTTGACCACCGGCCTCGACCCACAGGCCAGACGAGCCATCTGGACACTCGTACGAAACATTCCCGCCCGTGGAAAAACGGTGTTTCTCACCACTCATCTGATGGAAGAAGCAGAGCGGCTCTGTGACCGCGTGGCCATTATCGACCACGGTCGTATCATCGACCACGACACGCCAGCTGGCCTCATCGCCAGACACTGTCCTAATTGGACCGTCGTTGTCTCCACCGCTCATGCTGACGCTGCCTCCTGCTTCAACGCACTCCCCTCGGTCGACAGCGTTGCGGCGGAAGACGATCGGCTGACACTCCAGGGACACGGTGACAATCTCGTCACCGAGATAATCCACTGCCTGTCTGAACAGAAGATGAGAGTGACTGAGTTCAGGACCAAGCAATCAACTCTGGAAGACGTATTCCTCACGTTGACCGGACGGTCTGTTAGAGAGTGACGGTGGAATGACGGCGATACCGGTGCTGAGAGGACTCACCGCACTCACCTGGCTCGAAATGAAGATTTTCGTGCGAGAGCCGATGGGGTTCAGTTTTACCGTAGTGGTCCCAGTGATCCTCTTCGTTGGCCTCGGACGAATGTTCGGCGCCCAACTCGGCACGACGACGGCCACCGGCTGGTTCCTAGAGCGCATGCCAATCTTCGTCGCCGTTTTCATCGCGATCAACGCCGCGCAGTCGCTGGTCGCGGTCATTGCGATCTATCGTGAGAGCGGAATCCTCAAGCGACTCCGGGCAACTCCACTGTCCCCGGTGACGATCCTTGTTACACAGGTACTGATTAAGCTCATTCTGACAGCCGTCAGCGTCGCGCTGATGCTCCTGGCTGGACGTCGGTATTACCCCACAGGAGCCGACATTCCTGCCTTGTCATTTGCCTTCGCCCTTTTACTGAGCACCTGGAGCATTCTATCGCTCGGCTTCATCATCGCCAGCCTCGTTCGAACAGCGAGATTCGCCCAACCCGTGGCTGGCATGGTGTTTTACGGCATGTTGCCATTTAGCGGACTCTTCCAAGCGATCGAGGAGTTACCAACCGGTGTGCAGATACTGGCGTACGCAACACCGCTAACCCCAGCGGTATCACTACTGTCCGGCATATGGGAGGGCAATCCCTGGTCTGCCCACCTAGGCGACGTGCTCGCCTTGACGATTATTTTCGGTGTTTGCACGCTAGTAACCACTCGAGTGTTTCGGTGGGAGTAAGGGCACGCTCACTGCTACGCTAGGACAATGTCGACGACATCGTGGTGGGCTACGGGTCTCCTCTTCGAGAATTGCAACTGCCAGCTCCTTTGCCCTGGGCACGTATCGTTCAAGCAGCGTTGCACCCACGAACGGTGCCAGGGCAACTGGGCCATTCACCTAGACGAATCCCAGTTCGGAGATGTCAGCCTGAGCGACCTAAACGCCGCGGTGATTTTTGACGCGCCTCAGCGGATGTACGACGGTGGGTGGACGCAGGTGGCATACATCGACGAACGCGCTACCACCGAGCAGCGAACCGCGCTCGACGACATTCTCGCCGGACGCGTCGGCGGGCCTTGGGCCATCCTGGGACGCTTTGTCGAGAAGCGGCTTGAGACCCGTTTCGTCACGATGCGTTTCGACGAGAACGGCGGGGAAAAACGCCTCGTCGTGCCAGACCTATTCGAGACGACAATCACAGCAATCCGAGGCGCCGACGGGCAAACGGAGGCGCGGATCGAAAATTTACACAACGTCGCGCACGGCCCCACGCACGTGCTCGCACGTGGACGAACGCGCTGCAAGGACCCGGCATTCAATTTTTTGAATGTCCGCACCCATGGTCTCTACTCCCACTTTTCCTGGAATGGCGATCGCTGAAGTACCAGCGAGAGGTGGCACCTTACCGGTTGTCGTTGCTAATGCGATACAACGCCGACTGCGTGCGAAGAATTAGACTCCCCCGCACAACAGCTGGTGTGGCCAGTGCCATCTCGTTGAGCGAATTAGTCCTGATCAATTCGAACTCACTACCGGCGCGGACGACGAACGTGTCTCCGTCCTCTCCGAGCAGAAAAATCCGATTGTTGTAGGCCCAGGGCGAGGCAGTAAATCCGGTGCCCGGCCGGATGCGCGTCCGCCCGTAGATCTCGCGCCCCGTCCGCGCGTCATGATTCAGTAAAAAACCACGGTCCAGCAGCGTGTAGTAGTGGTCGCCATAGACCAACGCCGAGGTGTTGTAGGTGCCGAGCATCGGCTGGTACCAGACGATGAAATCGTTTCCATTCTCACCATCTTTCAGTGAGATGTCACCCGACGCACCTGGACGGATGGCGTAGACCGGTCTGGGCATACCACCGGGGTATCCCGAACTGATGTAAACCAACCCGTCCCGCGCAAATGGCGTCGGGACTACATTGACCGTCATGCCGGACAATTCCCAAAGCAACTGCCCATCAAGGTCATATGACCGCACGCGGCGAAGGCCGGCGGTAACAATCTCGGTGCGGACAGCGTTCTCCCAAACGAACGGTGTCGCCCAATTCTCGACTTCGTTGCGCTCGACACGCCACTGCTCCTCCCCAGTGACAGCATCCAACGCAACGAGAAACGAGCCGGTAACGTTGTCGTTGACGATAAATAGCCGCCCCTCGTGGAGCGCTGGCGACGCTGCGGTACCGAACCGCTGCCGGCCATTAAAGACTCCGAGTTCGTGGGTCCAGACCACCTCCCCATCTAGGTCGAGGGCCGCAACAAGCCCAATAGCACCGAAATACGCGTAGACACGTTCGCCGTCGGTCACCGGGGTTTCCGACGCAAAGCTATTCTTGAGATGTCGCTCGATCGAGGGGACCTGGCTCGACACCTCACGCGCCCATCGAACGTTGCCGGTCACAAAATCGACGTCGTAGACAATCCACCGGTGACTGGACGTCGACCGCGTTGCCCCACTGTCGGCGCCAGGGTCGTACAATCCCGCCACAGGCGACAGCTCCTCGCCGGCGCTAACCGCCGTGGTTAGAAAAATATGGTCGTCCCAGACCACAGGCGAACTCCAACCCAGTCCGGGCACATCTACCGTCCAGACAACGTTTTCAGTCTCGCTCCAAATCTCCGGTAACCGCGGGTCGTCAGCTACCGCCCCATCCGTGGAACCTCGGAATCTGGGCCACTGCCCCTCTTGCGCGCTGGCGTCGTACGGCCCGACCAGGAACCACAACGCCAGCATACCGATCACGACGTCGCGCATAGATTTTCCTCGCCCGCATGGGCCAGATCTCAAAACTCGTCCAATCCCTCAGTTAGTTCGATGTAGGTGCCGAACGGGTCGGTAAAGAACGCGATCGACAAACCCAACGCTGGCAGCTCCGTGTACGGTCGATCGAAGGTAACACCCGCAGCCTCAAGTTTCTGGCAGAACGCTTGAAGATCCTGCACCTCGAATCCGATGTGATCCAGGGACCGACCAGCGGTGCCGCCCGGCGCCTCATCCGACGGCGAATAGGTCAAATTTACCCCTGGGAGGTCCGCTGCTTCGAACGAACCGCGCTTCCCCGGTGCAGCGTCGAACGTCTCCACGTACCACGCCTTCATCTCGTCGACAGGTCCAGCAAAATGAATGTGGTGAAGCGCCATTGGATCGGCCGTGGCACTCTGCACGAATTCCACTTTCACATCGTCAGGGGCCATCGTGTATGCAATGTACGTGTCCTGGTCAGCGATGTAGGCCAGCCCGTCCTCAACCTGCAGGGCCGCCGGCAATTCGGCACGGGTAACAATCGGATAACCGGCAGCGCGCACGGTATCGACGGTCGCCCGGGTACTTGGCACGGCGAAGCCGATGTGATTCACAGTCGTGCCTTTCGTTCCCCCGCCCGGCGCCTGCTCACGCAGAAACACCAACACATTAGGAAACCTCACCACCTCAAGAGGACCGACGGTGATCACTTCTCCGCCCAAAGTATCCACCCAAAATTTCTTGTGCTCGTCGATACTGGTCACATTCAAATGGTGATGCCCGTAAACGACCGGCCCCTGACCCGCTGCAGTCAACTGCGCCAATACGACCGGTGCACCCCCGAGTACAAAAACACTAGCCATTAGCGACAATATGGTTATTTTCGTCATCACAGACCCCTCACTCGTCGGATCGTGCTTTCAGTTATCGACCAACCCGCAATGC